>NZ_JACARS010000056.1:0-36110 GCF_013386485.1 Pseudomonas sp. P7758
GCGCAGAAGGCACCCGGGTACGGTTGGGTAACGGCGCGAACCAGGTTGAACAGCTCTTCAGCCGGTTTTTTCCAGTCCAGCTTGCCGTCCGCTGCGGTGCGACGACCGAAGTAGGTGGCCTTGCTTTCGTCCTGGGCAGTTTCGGTCAGCTTGCCTTGCGCCAGTTGCGGCAGGGCGTCGCGCAGCAGGTTGGTGGCGGCGTCACGCAGTTTGGCGTGCAGGGTCAGGCCGGTGTCGGTGCGCTCGATCACGACTTTCTGCTGGGCCAGGATCGCGCCGGCATCGGCACGCTTGACCATGCGGTGCAGGGTCACGCCGGTTTCGGTTTCGCCGTTCACCAGCACCCAGTTGGCCGGTGCGCGGCCACGGTACTTAGGCAGCAGGGAGCCGTGCAGGTTGAACGCGCCTTTCTTGGCGGTGGCCAGCAGGGCTTCGCTCAGCAGGTTGCGGTAGTAGAACGAGAAGATGTAGTCCGGGTTCAGCTTGGCGATGCGCTCGATCCACAGCGGGTGGTTGGCGTCTTCCGGGGCGTGTACCGGGATGCCATTGCGGGCGCACAGCTGGGCGACGGAACCGTAGAAATTGTTTTCCTTGGGATCATCGGCATGGGTGAACACGGCAGCAATTTCGTAACCCGCATTGAGCAGGGCTTCAATGCCAGCACAGCCAATATCGTGGTAAGCGAAGACAACAGCTTTTGAATTCATGACGAAACCTGATCGGAAGGAGAAGTAGAGGTGTGGGAGGACGTCAGGCCGTCGACCGTAAAGGTCTCGGCCGGTGCTGCCGGTTGGTTGCGCAGCACTTTTTCGATAAAGAACCGTGGGCGGGCCCGCACATCGCTGTACATGCGGCCCAGGTATTCACCCAGGAGGCCCATGCCGATGAACTGGCCACCGGTGAACACGAACAATACGGCGAACAGCACGAACATGCCGTCGCCGGCCCAACCGGAACCGAAAGCGATACGCAGCACGATCAGTGCAAAGGCGAAGAGCATGCCCAGGGCCGCCAGGCTGAAACCGACGATGCTCAACAGGCGCAATGGCGTGGTGGTCATGCAGGTCAGCAGGTCGAACATCAGGCTGATCAGGCGCATCGGGCTGTATTTGGACTCGCCGTGTTCACGCTCGGCGTGATGCACCAGGATTTCCGTGGTGTGGCGCGCAAAGCTGTTGGCCAGGATCGGGATAAAGGTGCTGCGCTCGCGGCAGGCCAGCATGGCGTCGACGATGGTGCGGCGATAAGCACGCAGCATGCAGCCGTAGTCGCTCATGGCCACGCCGGTGGAACGTTGCACGGCGAGGTTGATCAGGCGCGACGGCCAGCGGCGGAAGGCCGAGTCCTGGCGGTTGTTGCGTACGGTGGCAACCACGTCATAGCCCAGGGCGGCCTGTTCGACCAAGCGCGGGATTTCTTCCGGCGGATTTTGCAGGTCGGCGTCCAGGGTGATCACCACGTCGCCCCGGCAATGCTCGAAGCCGGCCATGATTGCGGCGTGCTGGCCGTAGTTGCGGTTGAGGATCACCGCCACCACGTTGCTGCCTTCGAGCGCGGCGGCGTCTTCCAGCAATTGCGCGGAGTTGTCGCGGCTGCCGTCGTCCACCAGGATGATTTCGTATTCGTAAGCCAGTTGTTTGCAGGCGGCCATGGTGCGGCGCAGCAGTTCAGGCAGGCTTTCTTGTTCGTTGTAGACCGGGATAACGATCGACACGCAATGAATTGGATAGGGTTTCAAAGATTCATTACCTCGGGGGTTAGAGCAACTTGGAGCGTAAAGACAGCAGTTATCGTCAGCCTCGGATGCCGGGCATCCGATCAAAGATAGCGTTGATTTGTGGCATTCATTCGACAGTCCTGACAGGTCACAGTGGGTCTTCCATGGCTTACGTGAGTAAAGACCAAAATGCTCAAAGGTAAAGCGGAATCAACGAGTTAACCTGCAAAGTACGGTTCGTTCTCAAGTCGTGCCGCCAAGATTAAGCGCAAAAATGTTCAACGAATATGAAACGCAGATGAAAAAGTCGTTTTTTTGGCAGGTAGACAGCTAGGGTTCAGGTAAACAGCAGAAGCACGGACAACGCTGTGCCGATGAGGCGAGAAGGGCCGGTAGCTTTTTCCGCGCGCGGGCTGGTTCCTGAAGAATCTTCTCTGCAATGCCGCGCAAGTGCCGGTAAAGTAAGCCATCTCTTGCCAGGGCAGTCGGATGAATAGCGTGCAGCGTTTACGGCCAATGTTGATGGTGTTGTTGATGACGGTGGCCTGGGCCACGAGTGTGCGGGCCGATGACGGCGTGGCACTGACGTCCATCGACCAGGTGCCCGATGGCGTAGAAGTGCGGGGTAAACAGGTCGGCGCCTTCGTCTGGAGCGACAAACAGGGCAAGAACCTGTTGGTACTCGCAGAGCAAGTCAGCGAACGCGACGACGACGGTGCGCAGTCGGCCTTTGTCTACGCCGCCCAGTACCTGCTCGACGGTGACCGGCCCAAGCGCCTGTGGATGCTCTACGACGACGTGCAGCATTGCGAGTTCGATGCCGGCGCGCACTTCAACAGCGACGCCACCCGGGTCACCGACCTGCTGGGCGATGGCATCAGCCAGGTCACCGTGGGGTATAGCCGCACCTGCACCAGTGACGTCAGCCCCAATGATTTCAAGCTGATCATGCACATCGGCAAGTCGCAGAAGTACCGCCTGCGCGGCATCGACCGCTATGGCGCCAGTTGGTGGGATGAAGACGCCGGCGCCCTGCAAGGCATGCCGTTGCCCAAGGATTGCAGCATCGCCGCCCAACAGGCGCTGGTCAGCCAGTACAAGGAGCAGGGTACCGAGCTGCCGCTTCCTGGCTGTTACGGCGACGAAGAAGATTTTGCCAAGGCGCCCAAACCGTACCTGGAGTTCATGCGCCAGCACTGGTTTGCCTTGATGCAGAAGCAGGACACCGACTGGAGCCAGCAGCAGACGCCAGCCCCGGCGGAAGACGATCAGGAATAGCCCCGGGGATTGACCTGCGCTAGACTCGGCGCTCGCCAATTCACTAAATATGTCGATTAAACAGATGGTTAGTCGACATATTTAATCCAAAGGCTGATCTACCTTGACTGAGTCTACCCGCAACCCGCTGACCCTCTATCTCACCCGCCTGGCGCCCTCCAGCCAGCTGACCATGCGCTACGTGCTGCAGGACGCCGCCGACCGCCTGGGCTTTGAAGACATCAACCTCGAAGACATCGACTGGCACCTGCTGCAGCCCGAACACGTCATGGCCCTGGTGGCGGTGCTGCGGGAAGACGGGTATGCGCCGAACACCTCATCGCTGTACGTCAACGCCGTGCGCGGGGTGATGAACGAAGCCTGGCGCATGAGCCTGATCAGCCAGGACCACCTGCTGAAGATGCGCTCGGTCAAGGCCATGGCCGGCACCCGCCTGAGCCAGGGGCGCAACCTGCGGCGTACGCTGATTCGTGAGTTGATGGAAGTCTGCGCCGCCGATCCGCGCCCCCAGGGCCTGCGGGATGCGGCGGTGATCGGGATCCTGTATGGCTCGGGCATGCGCAAGTCGGAATCGGTGAACATCGAGCTGGGCCAGGTCAACTTTGACGAGCGCAGCCTGCAGGTTACCGGCAAGGGCAACAAGCAATTGATCAAGTACGCACCGGCCTGGGCCTTTGCCAAGCTGGAGGCGTGGCTGGCGTTTCGCCGCAGCCAGTTGAAACCGGGTGAGCAGGACGACGGTTTCCTGTTCAACCGGATTCGCCGGGGCAGCCATATCACCCGCGAGCGCATCACCAAACACGCGATTTACTACATCGCCCGCCAGCGTGGGGAACAGGTCGGCGTGAAAATCATGCCCCATGATTTCCGCCGTTCGTTTATCACGCGGGTCATTGAAGAGTACGACCTGTCGATCGCCCAGAAGCTGGCGCACCACACCAATATCCAGACCACCGCCACCTACGATGTGCGCGACGACAATGAGCGGCGCAGGGCCGTGGATCGGTTTGACCTGTAGGGCCGCCCGTAACCTGGCCCGCCAACTGGCTTGAACTCTGCCCGGCAGCCGCGCTCGCAATAGTAGGGCGCGGGTTTTGCCGCGTGCCGTGTTTATTCAGTCGAAGGAGCAGACCATGGATACCTACAACATCAACAAGACCGGCACCGGTTGGGCGTTGACCAAGCAGGGCTCGGCACGGCCGTCGAAAACGGCAGAGACCAAGGAGGCGATCGTTGAGTTGGCGAAGGAGTTTCTCAGCGACAAGACGGCGTCGCTGAGGATTCACAGCATGGATGGGCGGATTCAGGAGGAAAGAACCTATCCGCGCAAGGCTGACCCGACACGATCTCCGGGCTGACCGAGCACCCAATGTGGGAGCGGGCTTGCTCGCGAAGACGTTGGATCAGTCACAGATGCATTGCCTGACACTCCGCCTTCGCGAGCAAGCCCGCTCCCACACTGGATTTGCATTCGACCCTAGAGAATCGGTTTGCCGCCCGTCACCGCATACCGCGAGCCCGAGATGTAACTCGCCTCATCCGACGCCAGCAACACATAGATCGGCGCCACTTCCACCGGCTGGCCTGGGCGGCCCAGCGGTGTTTCGCTGCCAAAGCTGTTCACGTCTTCGTCCGGCATCGTCGAGACAATCAACGGCGTCCAGATCGGCCCCGGCGCCACGCTGTTCACGCGGATGCCCTTGCTGCCCAGCAGTTGTGCCAGGCCACCGGTAAAGTTCGCAATCGCGCCCTTGGTGGCGGCGTATGCCAGCAACGTTGGCTTGGGCATATCGGAATTCACCGAGCTGGTATTGATGATCGACCCGCCGGCCTTCATATGCGGCAACGCCGCCTTGCAGATGCGAAACATCGCGGTGATGTTGATATCGAAGGTCTTGACCCATTCCTCGTCGGGTATCTCTTCGAGGGTCTCGTGGGTCATCTGGAATGCGGCGTTATTGACCAGCACGTCGATCCGCCCGAACTGCTCGACGGTCTGGTCGACAATCGCCTGGCAGTTGGCTTTTTGCGCGAGGTCGCCGGGCAGCAACAGGCATTGGCGGCCGGCTTCTTCAACCCAGCGTGCGGTTTCCTTCGCGTCCTCGTGTTCGTCCAGATAGGCGATGGCCACATCGGCACCTTCGCGGGCAAAGGCAATCGCCACGGCGCGGCCGATACCGCTGTCGGCGCCGGTGATCAGGGCGATCTTGTTGGCCAAGCGGCCGGAGCCGGTGTAGCTCTTCTCGCCGCAGTCGGGATAGGGGTCCATCTTCTTCTGCGAACCGGGAACGGATTGGGCCTGGCTGGCGAAAGGTGGGCGTGGGTAGTCAGTCATCTCAATCTCCATAGATCACAACGGGTTCTATGGATTAGTGATTTTCAGCTGCCGGATAGTTGTAATCGATGCCGGCCGAGCCCGACGAATGGTTTGCGCTCAACCGTGCTGGCAGGCATCGCCCAGGCGCATGTAGTCCAGTTCATGACGCACGCCGTGGCTGTCGATGTAGACCATATGACCCTTGACCGGCCCGCACTCGGTGGAGGATTCGGTACTGACGCGCACCACCTTGGCGATGTCCAGGTCCTGGGAATAGTCGTACGCCTCGCTGGCGGGGGTGTTGGCACTCACAGTGGGTACCGGGGTTTCGCCCTGGGCGAAGGCAAGTGTGCTGAACAGGCCCAGCACGGCGATAAGCAGATAACGCATGAGAACCTCCGACACCACGAAGGTGGTGGCTTGACTGTGGGGTTCATTCTACAAAGCACCTGGCGCGGGGATGAACGCTTGCGGGCCAATAGAAGACATCAGCCAAATCGATGCAGCAAGCCTCTTATAACCGGTTATAAACTCATAGCATCTTCGCCTAAACGCAGCCCTATAAATATCCGTCTGCCGTTGCTCATCCCTGTAGACACATACAACAGGGAGTTCCTCGATGTTTTTATTCAAACAACAACTACCAAGGCTGACGCTGACGGCGGCGCTGGCGATGGGCGTGTGCACGACATCGGTGATGGCCCAGGAAGTGGCCGGCCAGGTGTTCACCTTCGATATCGCTGGCGGCCCGCTTGATACGGTGCTGCTGGATATCTCCCGGCAGACCGGGGTGATGATTTCGTTCAATCAACAGTGGGTGCAGGGCAAGCGCAGTGCCGCCATCCGCGGCGATTTGGGCAGCCTGCAAGCGGTGGACAAGGCGTTGCAGGGCAGTGGCCTGCAAGTGAGCGACAGCGAACAGGGGCTGACGGTGCATCCAGCACCCGTGACGTCCACCAGCGTCGCACCGGCCGAGGGCAAAAGTACTGATTACCGCCTGGAAAAAGTCACGGTGACCGGCTCGGCGATTCGCCGGGTGGACGCGGAAACGGCAGTGCCGGTAACCATCCTGCGGGTCGAGCAATTGCGCGAGCAGGGTGTGAGCACCACCGAGGAGTTGATCAACCGCATTTCGGCCAACCAGTCTGCCGTTGGCTCCGGGCGTTCGGTGGGTTCCAGCAGCGGCGGTGCGGCGTATGCCGACTTGCGCGGGATTGGCGCGAACAAAACCCTGGTGCTGCTCAATGGCCGGCGCCTGAGCAACAACGCCGTCAACACCACCAACGGTTCCGGGGTGGACTTGAACACCATCCCGTTCGCCGCCATCGACCGCGTGGAAGTCCTGCGCGATGGCGCCTCGGCGCTGTATGGCACCGACGCGATTGGCGGGGTGATCAACTTCATTACCAAGACCAGCCTCACCGGTGGGCAACTTTCCACCAACTACGATTCGCCCACACGCTCCGGCGGCGGCGACAGCCATAACTTCAGTGGCAGCTACGGTTTCGGCGATCTTGAAGAGGACCGCTTCAACGTGTTCGGCGTGGTCAGCTACGACAAGCAGACGCGCCTGGCGGCCAAGGACCGTGACTTCACCTACAACTATCAGCCCGGTCGCGGCCTGGATTTCACCTCCGGCACCGCCGCGCCGGCCAACTGGAGCCAGGGCAGCAACGCGACCAACCCGCTGGCCGGCTCCGGTTGCAATTCCCCCGGGCTGCTGTCACGCAATGGCATCTGCCGCCAAAGCCTGTGGAGTTACCTGGACCTAGTGCCGGAAACCGAAAAAACCTCGGCCTTTGCCAAAGCCACCGGCAAGCTGGCCGATGACCATACCGTCAGCCTCGAATACTTCTGGGCGCGCAACGAAAACCGTACACAGATTGGCCCAGGCACCCTGATGGGCGCCCAGGTCAATCCGGGTACGCCTTTCTATCCGGGCAACGGCATCACCCCGGGCCCCACGGGTTTCGCCCTGGACCCGACACAGCCGGTAGACGTGAACTGGCGTGAAACCGATGCCGGCGCGCGCAAGCACGAAGATGACAACACCAGCCAGCGGCTGCTGCTGAGTTTCGAAGGTAATGTGGCGAACTGGGACTACAACGTCGGCGCGTCCTACAACCAGAACAAAGTGGTGCAAACCATTCTTGACGGCTATGTAAACGACCAGACCATCAGCCAGGGGATTGCCAACGGTGTGATCAACCCGTTCGGGCCGCAGAGTGAAGCGGGCAGGGCGTTGCTCGCCTCCAGCCGCGTCGATGGCGATTACGCCACTGCCGTGGGCCGAGTGAAGAGTATCGACGGGCGCGTAAGCCGTGAAATCGGTGACTGGTTCGGTGCGGGGCCGACGGGCCTGGCGCTGGGCGGTGAATATCGCAAGGAGGATTTCCACCAGGATTTCGCCCAGTTTGCCGAGACCGTGCAGAGCCTGGGCGTAGACCCCAATGGCGCGGTGCGCGGCAATCGCAGCGTGTCGGCCGAGTACGCCGAGGTCAACGTGCCGGTGCTCGAAAGCCTGGAGCTGTCTGCCGCCGTGCGTCATGACAAATACAGCGACTTTGGCAGCACCACCAACCCGAAATACTCGTTCCGCTTCCAACCGTTCAAGGAACTGGTGGTGCGCGGTGCCTACAGCGAAGGCTTCCGTGCGCCGTCGCTGTATGAGTTGTACAACCCGACCTACACCAGCTACACCGTGGCCAACTACAACGACCCGCGCCTGTGCCCGGGCGGCACCCCGGCCAATGGCGGGATCGGCAACCGCGACTGCGCCCAGCAGTTCCGCCGGCAAAGCGGGGGCAACGGCAGCTTGAGCCCGGAAACCGCACGTAACGTGACCTTTGGTTTCGTGTTCCAACCGATCGAGCGCCTCAGTGCCGGCCTGGATTTCTGGTGGATCACCATCGCCAACCAGATTGCCGAATTTCCTGAGTCGTCGGTATTCGATGACCCGGATGCCTACGGCGACCGCTTGATCCGCAAGGCGGATGGCTCCATCGATCACATCGTTACCGGCCTTGCCAACCTGGGTAAGACCAAGACCAACGGCGTGGATGTGAGTTTCGACTACCGCTTCCCGAGCACCGCCATCGGTGACTTCGGCATCGGCCTGCAAGGCACCTACGTCAACGAATACAAATACCAGCAGGAGCTCAAGGGCGACTACATCGACAAACTCGGTGATTTCCGTGGCGGCGAGTTCTCCACCGCTGGCGCCGTTGCGCGTTGGCGCCACAGCCTGACCGGCACCTGGGCCCGCGGACCGCTGGGCGTCAGCCTGACCAACCGCTACACCAGTGGCTATCACGACTCGGACCCCGACACTCACGACTCTGTAGGCTCTTACAACGTCTGGGACCTGGCGGGTACCTACAACTGGAGCAAGTCCCTGGCCGTCACGCTGGGCGCGAAAAACCTGTTTGACCGCGCGCCGCCGTTCAGCAACCAGACCTATGCGTTCCAGAGCGGGTACGACCCGAAATACGCCGACCCGTTTGGCCGCATCCTGTATACCCGGGTCAGCTATAACTTCTGATTGTTCATCCGCTTCAGACACTGCTCTATAAAACAGGCGGATCCACTGCACCCATCCCGTAGGTGCAGCGGGATTCGCCGGTCCATAACCTTATTCCAAAACGGTATTTCCAGGCTTTTCATAAGACTCCTTATGATCACGTCATAACTCGTTATGACAAGTGGTCCTGATGAACGAATCAAGCGTCGCCTTATCCCCTCTGTCCAGCGTTCCGCTGCATGCCCAACTGCGGGACCTGCTACGCAGCCGCATCCTTGATGGTGAGTACGCGCCGAACACCCAGATGCCTTCCGAGAGCGAACTGGGCGCGCGCTTCAAAGTCAGCCGCATCACCGTGCGCCAGGCCCTGGGTGATCTGCAAAAGGAAGGCCTGATCTACAAGATCCACGGCAAAGGCACCTTTGTTTCCAAACCCAAGGCTTATCAGAACGTCAGCACCCTGCAGGGGTTGGGCGAGTCTATGACCGAGCGCGGCTATGAAGTGATCAACCGCCTGCGCAGCTACCGCTTCGTGCCCGCCGACAAGCTGGTGGCCGAGCGCCTGGGCGTGGAGGAGGGCAGCACTGTCGCGCAGATCAAGCGGGTACGGCTGATCAACCGCGAACCGGTGTCGCTGGAAATCACCTACCTCAGCCAGGCCCTGGGCGAACGCCTGGAAAACGCCGACCTGGTGACCCGCGACATCTTCCTGATCCTGGAGAACGACTGCGGCTTGCAACTGGGTCACGCCGACGTGGCAATAGACGCGGTACTCGCCGACAGCGAGCTGACCCAGGCGCTGAACGTCGAGGCCGGCTCGCCGATCATGCGCATCGAACGCCTGACCCACACCGCAGACGGTCAGCCCGTGGACTTCGAACACCTGTATTACCGTGGCGACGCGTTTCAGTATCGCCTGCGCATCGACCGTCAGCGAGGTAGCCGCCCGTGAGCCGCCAAACCCTGGAACTGGAATACGACATCGTGGTGATCGGCGGCGGCACAGCCGGCCCCATGGCGGCGATCAAGGCCAAGGAGGCCAACCGCGATCTGCGCGTATTGCTGATCGACAAGGCCAACGTCAAGCGCAGCGGCGCCATCAGCATGGGCATGGACGGCCTCAACAACGCGATCATTCCCGGCCACTCCACGCCGGAGCAGTACACCAAGGAAATCACGATTGCCAACGACGGCATCGTCAATCAGGCGGCGGTGTACGCCTACGCGACCCACAGTTTTGAAACCATTGAGCAGTTGGACCGCTGGGGCGTGAAGTTCGAGAAGGACGAAACCGGCGATTACGCGGTGAAGAAAGTCCATCACATGGGCGCCTACGTGTTGCCGATGCCTGAAGGGCACGACATCAAGAAGGTGCTGTATCGCCAGCTCAAGCGCGCCCGGGTCAGTATCACCAACCGCCTGGTGTGCACCCGCTTGCTGACCGACAGCGAAGGCGCGGTGAATGGCGTGATGGGTTTTGACTGCCGCACTGCGGACTTCCAGGTGATCAAGGCCAAGGCGGTGATCCTCTGCTGCGGCGCGGCCGGCCGCCTGGGCTTGCCGTCCTCGGGTTACCTGATGGGCACCTATGAAAACCCGACCAATGCCGGCGACGGCTACGCCATGGCCTACCACGCCGGAGCCGAACTGGCGAACCTGGAGTGCTTCCAGATCAACCCGCTGATCAAGGATTACAACGGCCCGGCATGCGCCTATGTCACCGGCCCCTTGGGCGGCTACACCGCCAACAACAAGGGTGAACGCTTCATCGAGTGCGACTACTGGAGCGGGCAGATGATGTGGGAGTTCCACCAGGAACTGGAAAGCGGCAACGGCCCGGTGTTCCTCAAGCTCGATCACCTGGCGGAGGAAACCATCCAGAACATCGAGCAGATCCTGCACAGCAACGAGCGCCCCAGCCGTGGCCAGTTCCACGCCAACCGGGGCACCGACTACCGCAGCCAGATGGTCGAGATGCATATCTCCGAGATCGGCTTTTGCAGCGGGCATTCGGCGTCGGGCGTGTGGGTCAACGAGCGCGCGGAAACCTCGGTCAAGGGCTTGTATTCAGCGGGCGACATGGCGGCGGTGCCACATAACTACATGCTCGGCGCGTTCACCTATGGCTGGTTTGCCGGCACTAACGCGGCAAGCTTTGTGGCCGGGCGCGAATTCAGCGCGGTGGATGCCCGGCAAGTGGCCGCCGAGCAGGCTCGGGTCTATGCGCCGCTGGACCGCGAAACCGGTCTGCCGCCGGCCCAGGTCGAGTACAAGCTGCGGCGCTTCGTCAACGATTACCTGCAGCCGCCCAAGGTCACCCGCAAGATGGAAATCGGCTTGCAACGCTTCGCCGATATCGAGCGCGACCTGGACCAGATGAAGGCGCACAACCCCCATGAATTGATGCGCGCCATGGAAACCAGCGTGATCCGCGACTGCGCCGAAATGGCTGCCCGCGCCTCGCTGTACCGCGCCGAAAGCCGCTGGGGCCTGTACCACTACCGGGTCGATCACCCGCAACGCAACGACGCCGACTGGTTCTGCCATTGCCACCTGAAAAAGGGCGACGACGGGCAGATGGTCAGCTTCAAGAAACCCGTCGAGCCCTATGTGATCCCGTTGGATGCCGAAGAGATGCAGGCTTACGACCGCCTGCGCGTAGGGGCTGACGCCGCCTGAATGTGCCTCCCAAGCTCGCTCACCACAGGACACCGTGAAATGGCCTATCAGCCCCAGGAAATATTCTTCCGCTCCAACGCCCCGGTAACGGTGGACGAGGACAAGTGCATCGCCGAAAAAGGCTGCACGGTCTGCGTCGACGTGTGCCCGATGGACCTGTTGGCGATCAACCCGGCAACGCAGAAGGCGTACATGGCGTTCGATGAATGCTGGTACTGCATGCCCTGTGAAAAAGATTGCCCCACCGGCGCAGTCAAGGTCGAGATTCCGTACCTGTTGCGCTGAGACCTGCCGCAAACGCCATCCGCCAACCCCGGACGCAGCCCTAGCCACACCCCCTCGTTTCCCACCGCGCCAGACCGTGGCGGAGACGATTCCTTCAACCATGATTCGAGGGGAACTACCCAATGTTATTGCGCGCAACCCTGGCCGGCCTGGTGCTGGCTTGCTTGAGCCTGTCGGCCCAGGCACAAACGATTCGGGTGGCCATCGGCACCCAGGACACCACCATCAACTGTGCCGCGGGCGGCTTGCTGATCCGCGAGCTGGGGCTGCTGGACAAATACCTGCCGCACGACGGCAAGTACAAGGACGCGACCTACGACGTGCAGTGGAAAAACTTCACCAGTGGCGCGCCGCTGACCAATGAAATGGTCGCCGGCAAACTGGACTTTGGCGCAATGGCCGACTTCCCCGGTGCCTTCAACGGCGTAGCGTTCGAGGCGGCGGGCAAGCACAGCCTGTTCATCAGCGTGTTGTCGGGCAGCATCAAGGGCAGCGGCAACGGCATTGTGGTGCCGGTCGCTTCCAGCGCCCAGTCCCTGGCCGACCTCAAAGGCAAGACGATTTCCGTGCCGTTCGCCTCCACGGCCCATGGCATGTTGCTGCGCGCTGTTGCGGCCCAGGGCTGGGACCCGCTCAAGGACGTCAACATCATTGCCCAGGCGCCCGAAGTGGCAGGCTCGGCGTTGCAGGCCAACAAGATCGACGCCCATGCCGACTTTGTGCCGTTCGGCGAACTGTTCCCCAACCGTGGTTTCGCCCGCAAGATCTACGACGGCTCGCAATCCAACACCCCGACGTTCCACGGCGCGCTGGTGGACGAAAGTTATGCCAAACAGTACCCGGAAGTGGTCGTCGCCTACCTGCGCGCGAGTATCGAGGCCAATCAGTTGCTGGCCGCAGAGCCGGAGAAGTACAGCGAGCTGATCGAAAAAGTCACAGGCGTCGAAGCCGAGGTCAACTACCTGTTCCATGGCCCGCTGGGCGTGCAGACCCGTGACTTGAGCTGGAAGCCCGAATACCGCCAGGCCGTGGGCACCGCGATCGACACCCTCAAGCTGCTGAAAAAGGCCGACCGTGGCCTGGACCTCAATACCTTTATCGATGACCAGTACATCCGTGCCGCGTTCAAGGCCTCGGGCCTGGACTATGCGGCGCAATTGGGCAACTACGCCCAGGCGCCGCTGAAGGCCAACGACGCCCTGAGCGGCGCGCCGATCACCGACTGGAAACACGTCGCGCAAATCTGGGTCAAGGGTGAGCCCAAGGTGCGCGATTACGCGTCGGCCGAGGCGGCGTTCACCGCGCTGGACAGCCTGAACAAACAAGGCAAGGCGGTGCGCGCCGTGTATGCCCAGGCCGAAGACAGCGGCATCAAGCTGCTGGCGAGCCAGGCCTGGTTTGCGACCAACCAGCACGGCCAACTCAGTGCATTCCTGCTCAAGGGCCAGGCGCAGCAATTTGCCCAGGCCCAGGGCGGCAAGGTGTTCAATTTCACCGACGCCGGCGCGCAGGCCGTTGCCGGTCGCTGAGGGAGCGTGTTCATGACAAGCACCCCATGGCGCTGGCTGCCCAAGGCCGCTTCCTTGCTGTTGTGCCTGCTGTTCTGGCAGTTGGCGGCCAGCCAGCACTGGAACCTGTGGCTGGTGACGTTTGCCAATGTGCCCACGCCGGGCTCCGTGGTGCAGGCTGCCCTGGGGCTGGCGGACTCGGGCAAGCTTGTGCGGCACTTGAGCGCAAGCCTGACCCGGGTGTTCGAGGGCTACCTGGCGGCCGCGCTGGTGGGGATCGGCCTGGGCATCGCGATTGGCCGCTGGAAGTGGGCGGAAGACCTGCTGTTGCCGCCGCTGGAGGTGATCCGGCCGATCCCGGCGGTGGCCTGGATTCCGCTGGCGATCCTGATGTTCCCGTCGTCGGAGCTGTCGATGATCTTCATCACCTTCACCGGCGCGCTGTTTCCGGTGCTGCTCAATACGGTGCATGGCGTGGAAGGCGTCGATCCTCGGCTGATCGCCTCGGCGCGCAGCCTGGGGGCAGGGCGCCGGGCGATCCTGCTGGAGGTGATTTTGCCGGGCGCCGCGCCGAGCATCATCACCGGCCTGGCGATTGGCATGGGCACTTCGTGGTTCTGCCTGGTGACAGCGGAAATGATCTCCGGCCAGTACGGTATCGGCTATTACACCTGGGAGTCCTACACCATCCAGAACTATGCCGACATTGTCGTTGGCATGCTGTTGATCGGCGTGCTGGGCATGGGCAGCAGCCTGTTGGTCAAGCGTCTCGGCGCACTGTTCACTCCCTGGCATCGACCACGAGGTAAAGCCTGATGAGTCATCTTGAAGGCCGTGTCGACATACGCGGCTTGTCCATTGTATTGGGCGAACAGCAGCAGGCATTCGAGGCGGTGAAAGCCCTGGATTGCAGGATCGAGCCGGGGCAGTTCGTGTGCATCCTCGGCCCGTCCGGGTGTGGCAAATCGACCTTGCTCGGCGCGCTGGCCGGGCATCTCACGCCAAGCCAGGGCACGCTGGAAATGGATGGCCAGCCGGTTGCCGGGCCGTCCCAGCAACGGGGCATGGTGTTTCAGCAACACACACTGTTCCCTTGGCGTACGGTGCGCGAAAACGTTGCCTTCGGCCTGAAGATGCGCGGCGTAGGCAAGGCCGAGCGCCTGGCCGCCGCCGATGAGATCCTTCACCTGGTGGGCCTGGAAGGTTTTGCGGAGCGCTGGCCCAACCAGCTGTCGGGTGGCATGCAGCAGCGGGTGGAAATTGCCAGGGTGTTGATCAATCGTCCCGGCCTGCTGTTGATGGATGAGCCGTTCGGCGCGCTGGATGCCCTGACCCGCATGAAGATGCAGGCCTTGCTGCTGGACATCTGGACGCGCATCCGCACCACCGTGGTGTTTGTCACCCATGACATCGACGAAGCGCTGTTCCTGGCCGACCGCATCCTGGTCATGAGCCCGCACCCCGGGCGCATCATTGAGGATTTCCAGCTGACTTTTCCAAGGCCGCGCAGCACCGAACTGATGACATCGCCGGAATTTACCCACCTCAAGCGCCATTGCCTGGAGCTGCTGCACCACGAAGATGGTCGCCAGTTACCACGGCTGAACCCGCTCGGGCTACCCAACGATCACCCAAGACCGCGATTTGCCATATGACCTATGAAACCGAAAACCCCGACATCCGCGCCCTGCGCCCCCGACTGCAAGCGCCGGACGCCGGCATGCGCCGGATCGCCCTGATTGACCTGGCTGACCTGGAAGACCCCGACGGCCTGGTGTGGCTGGTGGAAAGCCTGCGCCACGACCCGGCCACCGACGTGCGCGCCCAGGCTGCCAGCCTGCTGGAGGCGTGGGAAGAAGACGCAGTGGTCGAGGCGCTGTGCCAGGCGCTGACCGACACTGAAGCGTCGGTACGTGATGCCGCCGCCCAGAGCTTGAGCGTACTCAAGACGACGCAGGCGGGCCGGCTGTTATTGCCATGGGCCACCCACGCCGACGTCAGCGTGCGCACGGCAATCTTCCGTGCCCTGCGCGAGTTGCGCCTTGAAGCGGCGGCGCCGTCGGCAATGCTGGCGCTGAGCGATACCGATGCGGGGGTGCGCCGCGAAGCGGTCGGTGTGCTCGGCTGGCTCAAGCACCTGCCGGCATTGGAGGCCCTGGCGAGGTTGGCCAGCAGCGATCCGGACACCGAGGTCCGGCGTGCCGCCACCGGCGCCCTCGGCCTGGCCAGTGATGAACGGGTACTGCCGGCGCTGTATGAAGCGTTGCAGGACGCCACCTGGCAAGTACGGGAAGAGGCCGCGACCACCTTGGGCAAAGTCGGTAGCACCCGCTCGGGCGACGCCTTGATCACGGCGCTGGCCGATGACTACTGGCAAGTCCGCCTGCGCGCTACCCGCAGCCTTGGGCGCCTGCGGTATGCACCGGCGTTGCCGGCGCTGCTCCTGACGTTGGGCCACAGCATCAGCAACCTGCGCAAGGAAGCCGCCCTGGCGCTGGGCGAGTTGGGCGACCGACAGGCTCTTGGCCCGCTGCGTGATGCGGCCGACGATGGCGACCCGGAAGTACGCAAGGCGGTGCGCATTGCCCTGGCACAACTGCAATGAACAGTGCACCGAACGGCATTGGCCGCGATGATGATGGGCGCTTGAGGCTGGAATGGCGCGACGGCGTGCAATGGATCGACCACGCTCGCCTGCGCCGTGAATGCCCGTGCTCGCAGTGCCGGGCCTTTCGGTTGAGAGGCACGCCGCCGCTGGTGTCGGACCGTGTCCGGGTGCTGGAGGTCCATCCCCAGGGGTATGGCGTGCAGTTGATCTTCAGCGATGGGCACCAGCGGGGGATTTACCCGTGGGCTTATTTGGCAGCAATGGGGCTCCAGACCGGGGCGCCAATCTCCGCTGGTCAGGTGCGCGACTGAGGTTGCAGGTGTGCCGGCAGGCGGCGCAGCGTCCACCACACCGTCAGCATCGCTGCCACGGCGCTGAGGGCGATGCCGATCAACATCGGCGCCGGTGTGTGGTCTGCGAACAGGCCGGCCAGGGACATGGCTACGGCGGCGGTGATCATCTGGATCGCGCCCAACAGCGCCGAGGCCGAACCGGCCACGGCACCGTGATCTTCCAGGGACAACACGCCGGCCGCCGGCAACAGCAAGCCGAGAAAGCCAAAGCCAATAAACAGCAGTGCCATCATTAACGGCAGGCTGTTGCCCCACAGTGTGGTAAGTGCCAGCAAGGCCATGACCGTTGCCACGCCCGCCACCGACCAGCGAATCAACGGCGCGAGGCCGAAGCGTGCACTCAAGCGCGCGGTCAACTGGCTCAGGGCAAAAAACGACGCCGCGTTGAGGGCAAAGCACAGGCTGAATTGCGTTGGCGTGAGCCCGTAGTATTCGATGTAGACGAATGGCGCGCTGCCGATGAACACGAAGAATGTCGCAAGGCCAAAACCGCCCACTACCGACAACCCGGTAAACACCGGATCACGCAGCAACGCGCCGTAGCTGCCGAACGCATTGCCCAGGGTCTTGCCCAGGCGGCGTTCGGCGGGGTGGGTTTCCGGCAATTGCACGGCGGTCATGATCAGGCACAGCACTGCGGCCACACCCAGTACCCAAAACACTTCGCGCCAGCTCCACACTGCAATGATCACGCTGCCGGCCAGCGGTGCGAGAATCGGTGAAATGCTCACCACCAGCATCAGCAACGCCATCAGGCGCGCGGCTTCATGGCCGGTGTACAAGTCACGCACAATCGCCCGTGGAATCACCATCCCGGCGCAGGCGCCAAAGGCCTGCAACGCCCGGAAGCCGATCAGCACCTCGATGGAGGGGGCGAGGGCGCAACCAATGCTGGCCACGATGAAAATCGCCAGGCCGGCATAGATCGGCGGCTTGCGCCCGAACACATCGCTGATCGGGCCGTAGAACAGCTGGCACACACCGATGATCATGAAGAACACCGTCAGGCTCATCTGCACCGCGGCAGGCGAGGCATGCAGGCTGGCGCCGAGTGTCGGCAACGCCGGCAGGTAGCTGTCGATGGCAAACGGGCCGACGGCGGTGATCAACCCCAGCAGCAGGGCGAGGTGGGCGATACTTCGAGACATGGTGGTTCCGGGCGGCGGTAAAAAAGAGGGGCCAGCTTAGTGATCGCCCTCGGCGCATACAAGCCGGTGTTTACAGACTCGCTACAGAGTCACCAGCGGCAGGGTGTCGTGAATAGGCAATGGATACGGGAGATAGACGTAAAGTATTGATTTAACTCAACTAAATATCCATTTAGTCGAGTTGGATATTTCGCGAATTTAAGGCTGGGCGAGGGCGGTCGCTCGGCGCTCACTGATGCGTTCAACCGCCAGCATATGGTCGGTGCCCCATTGGCAAAGCGGCCCCAATGCCTGGGCCAGCGAGCGTCCGAAGGGAGTCAGGGAGTATTCGACCTTTGGCGGTATCTCCTTGTAGTCGATGCGCGCGATGATCTCATCGCGTTCCAGCTCCTTCAATTGCTGGATCAGCACCTTGTCCGTCACGCCGCCAACGGCGCGCCGCAGTTCGCCATAACGGTGAACTTCATGGGCCAGGTGGTACAGGACCAACGGTTTCCATTTCCCGCCAATCACCGCCAGGGCGGCGTCGAGCCCGCAGTTAAAGGTGCTGTTTGACATGTTTTTGCCCTCAGGCTGGGTACTTACCAAAAGGTGCATACTATTCAAAACAATAGCGCAGATCTACGCTTGGGCCTCAACATTTGAGGGAAACACTCATGAGCAGGCTCAACGGGAAAATCGCCATCGTCACCGGTGGCAACAGCGGGATCGGCTTGGCCAGCGCCATACGCTTTGCGGCCGAAGGTGCACAGGTCGTTATCGTGGGACGCCGCCAGGATGAACTGGACAAAGCCTTGGTCCTGATCGGGCATGACGCGATCGCGATCCAGGGCGACATTTCAAACCTGCGTGATCTTGAGCGGGTATTCGCGCAGATCAAAGCTGACAAAGGTCGTGTAGATGTGTTGTTCGCCAATGCGGGCCTTGGGGATCTGGAGCCCATTGGTGCGATCACGGAGGAATCGTTTGATCGCACCTTTGGCGTGAACGTGAAAGGCACGTTGTTCACCGTACAGAACGCGTTGCCATTGATGAGCGCCGGTGGCTCGATTGTGCTGACAGGTTCGACGACGGCCTCGATGGGCACCGCAGCGTTCAGCGTCTACAGCGCGTCGAAAGGCGCACTGCGAAACTTCGCAAGAAGCTGGGCGCTGGATCTGCAAGGCACAGGTATTCGCGTGAACGTGCTTTCACCTGGGCCGACAACGACACCGGGTTTGGACAGAGCGCTATCAGGTACCGGCCAGAAGGATGCGATTGTCGATTCGATGGTTACGCGTGTACCGCTGGGTCGTATGGGGCAGCCAGATGAAGTGGCGAATGCGGCATTGTTCCTGGCATCGGATGAGAGCAGCTTCATGACGGGCAGCGAGATGTTCGTGGATGGCGGTTTCGCTCAGGTGTGATCCAGGCTCATCGACCAAATCGAGACAGGCTGGGTTTGGTCGATGAGGAGCGTGGTGCACTGGTTGAAATCTGGCTGGCACTGACCCTGATAACGGATCATATGATTACGCATAATGTATATTATGTTAAACGACAGGTCATGTCATAGATGTTCATGAGCTACCTAAGGCGCTGATTCGACAAACCCACTTCTGGTGTCCATTCTCTCAACGGGCCATGTCCTTCATGTTCATGGCAAGTTATTCAATGAGGTGGCTGCCGATGAAGCTGATTCAGTGCCGTTTCTCTTCTGGTCAGCGTGTACCGATGCTCGTGCAAGCTGGTAATGCGGCTCCGTTGCCCAAACTCGTTCCGTTCATCTACGTCCAACTCAAACTCAGGCACCGCGCTTACAATACGGCTCACGTGTTTTTATTATTGGTTGAGTGCGCCAGATGTCGGAGTACGGCGCCATACTTGATCAAACTGCTTCTGATTACCCGATCCGGGCGAATGCGCCTATAAGATCGACTGCATGTCGTAGCTCCCTATGGGCACGGACAATGCCTTGCTGGACATCTCCGAAAGCATTCCTCTGGTTGTGGACGTCGTGGCCCGTAATGCCGGTGTGCCCGGTCTGCGCTTCACTGACCGCCACGGCAACGAACTGCCTTGGTAACCGTCCAAATCCCCCTGCGGTTGGAGGCTGAGGAACTACAAAAAATCATCACTCCATGATGACTGTGAACTCGTCTCTTCATCTGGAAGAGGCGGATGACGCCCCGTTATTACAGCTTCAATACAGCTAAACGCAGGCATCAAATTTTCTGCGATCTCTACCGCTTTTCCTGTTGGGCGCACTCCTCTACCTGTCCGAAGAAATAATGGATCGTCAAAGTGCGATCTCAATCGAGCGAGAGAACCACTCACGGCAGGTTGCCCTACCTTCATTAGAACTGCGGCGCGCGAGACACTTCGCTCACGATATAGCACTAAAAACGTCACCATCAGGTTGAGGTCGACGTTATGAAAAATTTTCTCATTGATCGCCATAGTCCTCTTTTCCTCTACTATTCAGTTTATTGTTTTTTCTGGCACGGAGATGATTACGATGATGCTTGCGGCTTGAAAGCAACTGCCTTTTTTGTACTAGCAACTACCCCACCGAACTGCGTCGGTCAGTCATCAGCTTTCACGCCAGATTCATCGCAACCTAAAATAATTGTGCGGTGGATAATGAAATGGATAAACCGTGAAAAATGAGACGCTTAGTCGTAGCAAAAGCGACAATTTACTTGAAGCTTACTTGTTTTCGATATCAGGACTAATGATATTTACTCAGGGCAAAAAAAAGCCGCCTATGAATAGGCGGCAAAAACCAAAGGACGATGAATGAAGCCTCTACCAAGAGTAAAATTGACAGAAGCACATCGGGATGTTGATCCAAGCAGAATCCTACTCGCATCTTGCGCCGCGCACCATAAATCCCGTCAATATAAAAAATCAAAACAACTTATTTTATTTTTGGCGATTTGCAAAAATACCAAAACAAACAATACGACGATATCTCCAGGGCTAATAACACGACTCAAACATCCCCCCCCTCCTCGATCGCCGTTCGATAATCTTTTTCCTGGCGGCCTTAACCTGAGAGGCCAGTTCTGGAAAATATGATGAGTGCTTTAGAGCAAGAGCGCCTGAGCTGAATCTGCAGAGTGCTGGCTCAGTTCTTTCTTCTTTGTAGGCAGGAGGCATCGATAGCGAGGGCAGTTCATGGTTTAACGCCAGCGAGGAATACAAAGTTATTGTCAGTGTTATCAACGTAAGGAAGCTGCGGCAACCATCGCCACTCAACATTTCGAGTGTGCCGTTTAAGGTCAGGTGGTAGTGCAGATGAAGGCCATCATCGAAACAGGTGGTGAAATCGTCCTTTTGACACACTGCAACTGAGAGACAATTTGTAGCTGACACTGCCACGGCCTCCTCTCCTCCGCGGCATGACAGCAACCGCGGGACTGCCTTTGCTTAGAACATAAATACGATCAAAAAAATGGGCCGTGGTTATCACCACGACCCATCGCCTACTTGCGTGTCAGCGATCAGGCAGTTGCTCGTGCCTTATGGATAGCCACGATTTCAGCTTCATCCTTCAGCGCCTTTTGAACGGATGGACGAGCGTCTACACGCGCTTTCCAGGCGTTCAGGTTTTCCAGATGGCCGATCTCGGTGCCCGAGCGTTCGTGCCACAGGGTGGCCCAAACATAGGCGTCAACAACCGAGAAATTATCGCCTAGCAGGTACGCACGTCCGTCAGCCAGACGGGTGTCCAAGGTGGTGTATGCGGCGACCAGTTTTGCACGAGTCCACTCCGTGCCGAAATCGGTCATTAGTTTGCGCATCAGAGGGATATGCTTCTGTGCAATCTCGGTGGCGATGAAGGTCAGCAATTGGTCGACCTTGACGCGTTCCAGGGTGCCACGCGTTGGGATCAGACCGAATTCAGGATGCTGGTCAGCCAGGTAGGAAGTAATAACGATCGTTTCGGTGATTTTGTCCTGCGAATCATTTTCCAGGGCCAGAACCGGAACGTACAGGAGTGGGTTGGCCTCGGCGAAAGATTCACCATTGGAAGTGGTTTGGTCGAAAACGTTGAAGTGAACCAGTTCAGGATTCAGACCAATTTCGTTGGCGATGATCTGAACGGCTTGGGAGCAGGTTTGATCGGCGATGTACAACTTAGTCATGATTGCATTCCTCGGGGAGTCAGTTGTTTTTCCGCGCCCTGAATCCGGGCTGGTGAACAAAGTCTGAGCTTCCCTCTGAGGATGATAAACAGCCGGCAACGATACGCTCTGTAGCTTGCACAGCTACAATCAGCCCACCGTTTGATAAAGCGTCGGGTGATCGTCGCTGCCTTGTACCGGCGGGTCTTCTTATATGATGGGAGAACGTGAAAAAATGAATACGGACGTGAGCTTTCCAAGCGTCGATCACAGAACGTCTGAAACCAATCATTGAATCCATATGGGAGACAGTCTGTGTCCAAAAAAGCGCTTATTCAGATTTAAATAACCTATATAGTCGGTGCTGAAACTCGATTCTCAGGTAATCACGCGAAATAGGCCCACTGCCTTTGAGCTCGATACGCCGAATAACACAAGCACGCAGAGACCTCTGTCAGCGCAAAGCTTAGGTACGGCTTTGGGCTTCTATTAAAAATAGCGCCCCACTCCAGACAAAGAAAGTCAACTCAACAAAACTATTACTCATTCAAAAAAGTCCCGCGCGCTTGCGGACCTGAAAACCAAAATAGCGCAACCGAGGGCCGTCTACGAGACCGAGCCTGCAACCGATCCCGAAGCATTTCGTCTGAAACTATTCTAATAAAAATTACGGTATCAAAAAATCGTAAGCAATGATGCTTTCAATTAATATTAGATAAAACCCTAAAACTTTTCACAAAGAAAAAACTTTAAGATATAGCAAGCGCACTAGCTTTTTTTACCGAACGTCTTTAGCTCCGCCATTGTGAGATGGTACCGCACTATCGAGATAAAAAATCTCAAACCGCCTTTTGAAAAATGAGCCATAGTAAGTCAAGCGATAGTTGTGTACGTATCGACATGAATAGACAGATTATAGAGAGACTGTAATGGAACGAGCCGACACCTCCTTTCCGGACATAGCCGCCTTCGTCGGCGTCGCACAGACCGGTAGCTTTACCCGAGCTGCTGAAAATCTTTCAACGAGCAAATCCAACGTAGGCAAGGCGGTTCAACGACTGGAGATCAGGCTGGGTACCAAGCTCTTCCAGCGTACCACCCGTGCCGTACGTCTAACTGAAGATGGCGAAACTTATCTGAACGCGGCCATCGCGGCGCTGGATGGCCTTCGGGATGCGGCTCGCGAGTTAGCCGCAAGAAAAGATGAGCCAATGGGCCGCGTTCGCCTGGACATCCCGTCTGGGTTTCGCCAGTTGTTTCTTCCAACCATCTCCGAACTTCGTCAGCGCTACCCACAGGTGACGCTGGAGTTGTCCATGACCGATCGCATGTCGGACGCAGTGGGTGAAGGCTGGGATATTGTAGTTCGTGCGGGGGAGTTGCCGCAGGACAGTGAAATGACTGTGCGCAAGCTCTGCAATATCACACTCAGTCTGTACGCCTCTCCCGACTACCTGGCCCGTCATCCGCCGATTGAGTCAGCGGCCGATCTGGTCAACCACGAGGCGGTTATTTTTCGGGGGTTTACTGGTCGGCTGCGTCCCTGGTCGATTACCGATAATGGCCATGTTCGAGAGTTTTCGCCGACGCCGGTTTTGATTGTTTCAGATGGGCAGGCCGTTATTGACTCCACGGTTATTGGGCTCGGCATTGCCCAAATTTATGACAAGGTTGCTCAACCCTATGTCGATTGCGGCAAGCTTGTCCGCGTACTCACTGCTGTTGACTCACCGGGCCCTCCTGTCCATGCCCTCATACCCTTGGGCAGTCGTATGCCGGCAAAAACCCGAGCGGTGCTCAACTACCTGGCGGATCGTCTGCGTTAGCGTGATGACTTGTCGCATCCTGCTCTTGATCCAGGCTCGCCAAACGCAAAAAGCCCTGAAGCAGAAAGGGATCTTCTGCTTCGGGGTCTGAGCACATCGGGTTATTGCCGCTTCAAGGCGGGCAACTGTTTTGATGCCTAGGCAGCTTCGCTGGCAGCGCCACCTGCAACCGCACGATTCTTGCTCAACAATCCAAGAACCACAGCCGCAGAAGCCAATGTGATGATGGTCAGGATATGCAGCAGGTACTGAAATGCAGAGGCATACCCTTGTACCAGACGCTCATTGGCCAGACCTGGAACGGTGTTGATGGCATGGGCCATATCACCGGTGGTAACGCGATGCGCGGCTTCTGCAATAAGCGATGCATCAGCGCTCCCTGCAACCACCTGTACCGCTTCTGAAAGGTTGGTATGCAGCAACGAAGCCAGCATCGCAGCCACGCTTGCCAGGGCGATGCCCTCACCCGCGACACGCACCGTGTTGAAAATGCCAGCCGCCATACCCGCGCGCTCTTTTGGTACGACGCTGACCGACAGGCCGTCCATCAAGCCCCAAGGCAGACCTGCCCCGATACCGATCAACAGCATGGGGCCAACCAGACCAAACTTCGGCTCGCCAATGTTATACAGGCTCAACCAGTGCAGCCCCACGGCAGCGATCAGGAACCCCACGCCCGAAAGAACGCCGGCGGAGATAAACCGCGTCATCGAGGCGGCCAGCATCGGTACTACCAACATTGGTGCAGACAGTGCCAGCAGCAGCAAACCGGCGTCGATTTCGCTCAGGCCTTCAACACCAATGAATCGCAACGGCAGCATCACGACCAGCACGATGTAGCAGTAGCAGGTGCCGATCGGCAGCATTTGCACGCCGACAAAACGCGGGAAGCGGAACAGCGTCAGATCCAGCATCGGGCGCTTGACGCGCATTTCAATCATCACGAAAACCACCAGCAATACCGCCGATGCACCCAACAGGCCAACCACTAAAGGGCTACCCCAACCGCTGTCAGGCGCTTGGATCACGCCAAATGTAAACAACGCCAGCACCGAACTGAAGGTAACGGTGCCGGGCCAGTCAAGACCTGTTGCGCCGGGGTCACGTGTCTCACGCATGCGCGGCAGGCCAAAGACCATGGCAATCACACCGATCAAAGCCGTGAACAGGAAAATCGCACGCCAGCTAAAGGCTTCGATCAACACGCCGGCCACCAATGGGCCGAATGCCAGACCGATACCGAAGGTCGTGCCCAGCATGCTGTACGCACGGGTGCGAGCATGACCTTCAAACTCTTGTGCAAGCGCAGCGGAGCCACTCGCCAGTGCAGCCGCACCGGCAACCCCTTGAATGGCACGCAGGATATCAAGCCAGAACACCGAAGGTGCCATGCTTTGGGCCAACGACGCAGCGGTAAACAGCATCATGCCGATGGTGAACAGGCGCTTGCGCCCATATACGTCAGCCAAAGCACCTGCAGCCATCAGTAAACTGCCGAAAGACAGCATGAAGGCATTGGTGATCCAGGTAAGCGCCACTGGACTTCCACCCAGATCCCGCCCAATCGCGGGCGTGGCAACTGCCCCTCCGGTAAAACTCAGTGGAAGTACCAAAGCGGAAAGACAAATCGCTGCAAGAATAAGCAGCTTGTCTTTCTCCCTGGCAACTCGGTCTGTTGATTTCATGATTTCACCGTAAGTGGAATGTGCGCAGCTGAATGCACCGTCTTTGAAAATCGGCATCACCGTCGAGGGGTTTGCCACTTGGAAACCCAGGCATCGCCTGTGCTTGGGAGCTATTGTCCTGTAAGCAAGGAAGTCCTTAAACGCACCTGCGTGAGACGCTTCGTCGCTTGCAAAGAGACAATGCGACACCCCCGATTCCGGGCCTGCGTGACGGATGCACCGATGCGTCATCACAAAAACAAAAAAGCATGCTCGATGGCATGCTTCTCTGTTTTTCCATCGGTGATAGTCAGCGAGCTTTACCGCTGCGTGATCGCTTGAGACGTGGCCGGTTTGGCATTACCCCAGCCACCACCCAATGCGCGAATCAGGTTCACGGTGGCCGCCGCTTGAGCGCCCTGCAACTGCACCGCCGCCCTGCGTGATTGCAGCGCCGTCCGCTCCGCGTCGATCACAGAGAGATAGATGACATCTCCTTCGGTGTACTGCGCCCGAGCGACTTTCGCCGCCCGGCCTGACGCCTCCACAGCTTGCGACTGCGTCCGGGTCTGGTCTTCCAGCACACGCAGATCGGCGAGGTTGTCCTCTACTTCACGGAACGCCACCAGCACCTGTTGCCGATAGTTGGCGACATCTTCTTCATACTCGGCCCGGGCCTTGGCCAGGTTGCCCTTGCGCAGGCCGCCGTCGAAGATCGGCAAGTCAAGCGCTGTACCCACCAACGGGCCAAGCAGGAAAGTACGGCTGCTCCATTTGAACAAGTTGCTCAGCGAACCGGACTCAAAACCGGCAGTGCCGGTCAGCGTCAATGACGGGAAGAACGCCGCTTTAGCCACGCCGATCCGTGCGTTCGCCGCAGCCATCGAGCGTTCGGCTGCGGCGATGTCCGGACGACGCTCCAGCAGTGAAGATGGCAAACCCGCCGGGATACGCAGATTCACCGGCTGTAAAGGATTGGCGGCCATCGAAAACTCTGCCGGTGTTTTGCCCAGCAACACCGCGAGGCTGTGCTCCGACGTCGCACGCAGACGCTGCACCGTCATTGCATCCGACCGGGCTGTCGCTAACTCAGACTCGGCACGCGCAACATCCAGCTCACTGATATCGCCCAGCGCATATTGCTGCTGCACCAGTTTCAGGGCTTGTTCACGCAGTTCGATGGCATGGTTGTACACCTCGATTTCCGCGTCCAGTTCACGCAACGCGAAATAGTTCTGTGCTACATCCGCCTGCAAGGCCAACAACACCGAATGGAACAAGGCTTCGCTACGCTGGGTTTCCGCGTCCGCCGCATCAACCGTGTTGGCGACGCGACCAAACATGTCGACCTCGTAAGAGATACCGGTCTGGGCACGCCACAGGGTTTGACTTGCCCCCTGCCCGCTGTCCGACTGGAACTGCGACGCCGGTGACACACGCTGACGGGTCGGGCCGAAACCCGCGTCTACGGTTGGGAACAGAGCCGAGCGAGCCGACTGATTCAGCGCCCTCGCCTCATTCAACCGTGCGGCCGCTGCAACCAAATTCTGGTTGGCATCCTGCGCCTGACTTTCGAGGTGATTCAGAGTGGTGTCATTGAACACCCGCCACCACTCGCCCCTGGTGAAGTCCTCCGACGGCTCGGCCGTTTTCCAGTTGCCGGCTTCGGCAGAAGACAGCGGTGCCGAAACCTTTTCCTCTTTGAAAGCCTGTGGTGCAGAAACATCAGGTTTCTCGTAAGTCGGCGCCAGGGAGCAGCCGGCCGTCACCAGCATCGTCGCCAGCCAGACCGATCCTAAAAGCATCCGATTCATTGCAAACACTTTCATGTCGTTCTCCTTACTTCAGGTACGCGGCTTCAGGCACGCGGGCTGATGCTTGAGTGTGATGGCCACTACTTGAGTGGGGCGTGTGTTCCGGACTGATATTAAAGTCGTCGTTGAGGTCAGCACCGAGGTGTGGGTGTTTACCGTGCTTATCCACCAGGTGTTCCACACCCGACAGTTTGCGCAGCAACACGTAGAACACCGGCGTCAACATCAAACCGAACAGAGTCACGCCCAGCATGCCGAAGAACACTGCGATACCCATGGCCTGACGCATTTCAGAACCCGCGCCGGTGGAGAACACCAACGGCACTACCCCCATGATGAAGGCGATGGACGTCATCAGGATCGGACGCAGACGCAGGCGGCTGGCCTCGATCGCGGCCTGCACAATGGAACGGCCCTGCATTTCCAGTTCACGGGCGAACTCGACAATCAGAATGGCGTTCTTCGCCGACAGCCCCACCAACACCATCAAACCAATCTGGGTGAAGATGTTGTTGTCACCATTGGTCAGCCACACACCCACCAGTGCCGACAGAATACTCATTGGTACGATCAGGATGATCGCCAATGGCAAGGTCAGACTTTCATACAAGGCAGCCAACACCAGGAACACCAACAACACGCTGATCGGGAACACCCACATTGCCGCGTTGCCAGCGAGTACCTGTTGATAGGTCAGGTCAGTCCACTCGTACTTGATCCCGCGTGGAAATACTTCCTTGGCGATACGATCGACCGCCGCCTGAGCCTGGCCAGACGAATAGCCGGGAGCCGGGCCCCCGTTGATGTCGGCAGCGGTGTAGCCGTTGTAGCGCACGACCATTTCCGGGCCATAGGTAGTGGTCACTTTGATCAGCGACGACAGCGGCACCATCTCACCTTTGTCGTTGCGGGTTTTCAGCAAGCCAATGTTTTCAGCGGTAGCACGGAACGGCGCATCCGCCTGAGCCCGCACTTGATACACACGACCGAACGCGTTGAAGTCATTGACGTACATCGAACCCAGGTAGATCTGCAGGGTGTCAAATACATCAGTGACCGACACACCCAACTGCTTGGCCTTAACCCGATCCAGGTCAACGTTGAGTTGAGGCATGTTGATCTGGAACATCGAGAATGCCGGGCCCAGTTCCGGCGCCTTCGCAGCCGCAGCCAAGAAATCCTGAGTCGCCTTGTTCAGCGCCTCCAAGCCCAGTGCGCCACGGTCTTCGATCATCAGTTTGAAACCACCGACCGTCCCCAGGCCCGCCACTGGCGGTGGGGGGAATACGGCGATGGCCGCGTCCTTGATCCCGGCATATCTGGCATTCAACTGCGCAACGATGGCCGAGGCGGACTCTTCTTTGGAGCGATACTTCGACGGCTCAAGTACAGGGAATACCAGGGCACTGCTTGGCGAGTTGGTCAGGCTGACCGACAACCCCGGAAACTGCGGCAGGTTCTTCACGCCTGGAATGGCCAAGGCGATATCACCCATGTCACGCACGACGTTCTCGGTGCGATCCAACGTCGCGCCGCTAGGCAATTGTGCGATAGCAACCACGTAGTCCTTGTCTTGTGCTGGCACAAAACCACCCGGCACGATTTTGCCCATCCACACCGCGCCACCGAGCAGAATGCCGTAGATCACCAGCATCACCAGCTTGCGGTTAACGACACGGCGTACACCGTTGCCATAGTTTTCCGAACCCCGGTTGAAAACGCGGTTGAAGACGTTGAAGAAACGACCGAATAGCTTGTCCATGATCCGGGTCAGACGGTCTTTCGGCTCGTCATGCCCTTTGAGCAGGATGGCGGACAACGCTGGCGACAGGGTCAGGGAGTTGAACGCCGAGATCACGGTAGAGATCGCAATGGTCATCGCGAACTGTTGATAGAACTGACCGGTCAGGCCGGACATGAAAGCCAGCGGCACGAACACCGCCACCAGGGTCAGCGCGATGGCGATGATCGGCCCGCTTACTTCCTGCATGGCCTTGTAGGTCGCATCACGCGGCGACAGACCGTCAGCGATGTTTCGTTCGACGTTTTCCACCACGACGATGGCGTCGTCGACCACAATACCGATTGCCAGCACCATGCCGAACAGCGACAGGGCATTGATGGTGTAACCAAAGCCCAGCAGCAATGCAAAAGTACCGATGATCGATACCGGCACCGCCAGCAACGGAATCAGCGAGGCGCGCCAGGTCTGCAGGAACACGATGACCACCAGTACTACCAGGGCAATCGCCTCCAGCAGGGTCTGGATCACAGCATGAATACTGTCACGCACAAACTGGGTGGGGTCGTACTTGATGCCGTAATCGACACCATCCGGCATGTCCTGCTTGATCTCTTCCATGACGGTGCGTACGTCATCGGAAATCTGCAACGAGTTTGCACCCGGTTGCTGGAAGATAATCATCTGTACGGCAGGCTTGTTGTCGAGCAGTGCACGCAAGGTGTACTCGGACGCGGCCATTTCCACACGAGCGACATCCGACAGCCGCGTGATCGCGCCACCGGAAGATTTCAGGATGATGTCGCGAAATTCCTGCTCGGTTTTCAAACGGCCTTGGGCGTTGACGCTCAACTGCATCGGTACGTCGGTGAGCATTGGCGCACCGCCAACGATACCGGCCGCCACCTGCACGTTCTGCTCACGAATGGCCTTCACCACATCGAGAGCGGTCATGTTCAGGCGGGAGACCTTTTGCGGGTCGAGCCAGATGCGCATTGAGTAGTCGCCGGCGCCCCACATCACCACTTCACCCACACCAGGAATCCGCGCCAGGCGATCCTTGACGTTGATCAACGCATAGTTGCGCAGGTAGGTCAGGTCGTAACGCTGGTTCGGCGAGGTGATGCTCACGCCCATGGTCAGGGTGGGTGAGGACTTGATCGTGGTCACGCCCAGGCGCTGCACGTCTTCAGGCAGACGCGGCAAAGCCTGCGCCACGCGGTTCTGCACAAACTGCTGAGCCTTGTCCGGATCAGTACCGAGCTTGAAGGTGACGGTGGTCGTCAACTTGCCGTCGCTGTTGGCCAGCGACTGCATGTAGAGCATGTTTTCCACGCCGTTGATCTGTTCTTCAATCGGCGAAGCAACGGTTTCGGCGATTACTTTCGGGTTGGCGCCCGGGTACTCGGCGCGCACCACCACCGAGGGAGGTACCACTTCAGGGTATTCGGCGGTCGGCAGCTTGGTGAGGGCAATCAACCCCGCCAAGACCACCACCACCGACAGCACGCCGGCGAAGATCGGCCGGTCAATAAAGAATTTAGAGATATTCATGATGATGTTCTCTCGTTAAGCCGAAGGCTTCGCAGCACGACCGATGTTTGCCATTTCCACGGCGTTGGCGTGCACGGTGTCGTTGGGACGTACGCGTTGCACACCGCTGACCACCACCCGATCACCGGCCTTCAGACCAGAAGTGATGATGCGCAGTCCATCGTGCAGGTTGCCCAGGGTGACCTCGCGGTACTCGACGACATCGCCCTGGCCGACCAACAGGACAAATTTCTTCGCCTGATCGGTGCCGATGGCCGAGTCATCAACCAATACGGCGTCCGTTGGCTTACCGCCGCCCACCTTGATACGTGCGTACAGACCCGGCATCAGTGCACCATTTGCGTTATCGATACGTGCCCGCACACGGATGGTTCCCGATTGGGTGTCGAGTTGGTTGTCGATGGAGTCGACCACACCGTTGCGCGAGTAACCGGTTTCGTCAGCAAGACCGAGGGAAACGGGAGCAGGTTTGCCTGACGCCTGATTCAGGTAGCGCAGGTAGGTTTGCTCATCGACATCGAAGGATGCGTAGATAGGTGTTACCGAAACCAGGCTGGTCAGCACCGGTGCCGCCGGGCCTGCCGACACTACGTTGCCAACGGTCAGTTCCGCACGCGATACACGTCCGGCGATGGGGGCGCTGATTTCAGTGTAGGAAAGATTGACCTTGGCCGCGTCGAGTGCTGCCTTCGCCACTTTCACGTTAGCGATCGCTTCGCGCGAAGCATTTTGTTTCTCGTCCAGATCGCGCTTGGAAATGGCATTGGATTCGATCAATCGCCCAGCGCGAGCGGCATCGGTCGCCGTATAGACGGCGCGGGACTCAGCAGCGGCTAATTGACCGGCAGCACGATCAACTTCGGCCAGATAAGGACGCTGATCAATAGTGAACAGGCGATCTCCTTTGTTGACCATTGCTCCGTCTTTGAAATGTACGGCAACGATAGTTCCTGGTACCAATGGACGGATATCGACCTTACCTACCGCCTCAAGGCGACCCGAATAACTCTGCCACTCGCTAATCTGTTTAAAGACCACGGTGGCAACATCAACTTCAGTTTTAGGGGCGACCGCTGCTTCTGCCGCATGAGCTGACTCAATGGGTGGAAAATGATCGCCATACTTCACGGCGATTCCGGCTGTGCCGGCCACTAAGAGCGCACTCAACGCAACAGAAAGTCGTTTGTGATGGGCGATCATTTCTTTTCTCCTACTCAGTTAAGTTACTGTCTTGATAGGCAGCGATCGAATACCAGCTCCGGTCTACTACCAAACGTCTTGCAATTGACTTTTATGAATTTCGGGCGCAGAGAGACTCCTTCCCGAAACCGGATACTTACAGCACAACACACACAACATCAGGTTTAATTCAGGGCGTTATTCCTGCTGACAATGCGCCGATGTATTCATCAAAAAATCCGCTTTCGCATAATGCATTGGTCAACTTGTGCACATACTCTGCGTTACTCCCCATAGGGCCAGACGCTACTGAAATGTGCCGCGTAACGGATTCAACACTCGCATCCTTTTCATACAGCGGATGGTCAGGCTCAGCGACGAATACCAATGCCGTAGCGTGTGTCCCGTCATCCATAGAGATCGGCGCCCAAACCGGTCGATAAGCGCCAGTTGGCATCTCCCGAATCCAAAGCAAGATCAACTCTTCTCGTGCCACCTGCTCGGTCAACTTGAAAGCGACTCCCTGAGTAGAGCCCCCTGGTTCAAGTGCCAGCATCCGTCCCGGCGTACTGACAGTGGCCCGGCCAGCGATGATTCGCATGCAAAAGCTTCTGTGCCAGCCTTGTAAAGTTGCGCGCTTTTGTCCTGCAAAGTTCAACAAGGGATTCCATAACAACGAACCGTAACCAAAGACCCAGATGTCGCCACGTTCATGGCGTTTGGCCAACGTTTCGCGCATGGATTGCTCGATCTGCTCTAACGTCCACAACAAATCTTTTGGCATCTCACCGAAATTTTCGAGGTATGCACCGGAGGTAATCTGGTCTTTCGTCAACATTGCCGCCGCCTCTGATTCTGCGTCCGCACTGAAAATAGATCCGGCCCAGCCTGGCCCGTAGAACGCAAAATTTGCGGCAGCCAAGAGATGAACCAACGTTGGCAGCCAAGTAATAAATCTGCCCATGGACAAATACTGCCGGAGCGTGAGAGGCGGATAAATAACGCAAGGGTCTACTGTTAGTAGCCACAAAAGAGACAATGATATGAATAGAGGGTGTCAGTTCTAACTGATTAGATCTTTTTCGAAAACAGCACTTTTCTTTACGGCGCAGCAAAACACCCAAGTAGTTTCATGACTATCTTTCAAGCGTCTGCCCAGCAACTAAGGGCACGGTTTTTTATCAGTACCTGGGTTGTTGATCCGCTTGAGTCACAACGAAACTATTGAATTGGGTCCGGCTTGCAGTGAATTATGCCCTCCGCGCTAGACCGCATAAATAACGCTATGGTGGTTACACAGTTGCCACAGGAGCGACAATCCTGATTACGACTGCGTAAGGGAGAGAGTGGAAAACCGCACCTTTGGGCGCCTCTGTCGTCGTGCGCTTTGCCGATGAACGGCGCATATGTCGAAGCACCGCCAAACGCGATATTTTCCTCAGCGAGCTATCCTTCTATTTTCCAGATCCGCACGACGAGAGCCCCTCCCATGAAGCTCTATTTCACTCCTGAAGCCTGTTCGATGGCACCCCATATCGTATTGCGTGAGCTGAACATTCCATTTCAGCTAATCCAGGTCGACCACGCCACCAAAACCACTTCCGCAGGAGAGGATTACTGGAGCATCAACCCACATGGGTACATCGCAGCCTTGATGCTCGACAATGGAGAGGTGCTTACCGAAAGCTCGACTATTCTCGAATTTCTTGCCGATCTCAAACCCGCGGCAGGCTTGGCGCCACCGTCAGATAGCTGGCAGCGAGTACGCCTGCGTGAGTGCCTGAGTTTTCTGTCGTGCGAGCTCAATTGTGCAATGAGCCCCTTATTTCGAGATATCCCTCAGCAGGTGCGCGACCAAATCTACACCCGCCTCTTCCGTCGTGTGGACTCACTCAACCAGACGCTTTCACAGCAACCCTATTTATTGGGCGAAGCATTTTCCGTGGCAGATGCCTACCTCTATACGTTACTCAGATGGCTCGACTGGTTCTCGATTGACCTGAGACGGTGGCCAGCTTTAGCCGCTTACCAAGAACGCATCGGTGCTCGCCCTAGCGCTCAGGCAGCGTTGGCCGCAGAACTGAACGGGAAGAGTCCGCGCGCACATTAGGCCAGTAGGATACGCCGAGCCCAGTTAAACGCGGACCTAGAGATGCGCGATCACTTCACGAACGCTCCAGCCGCCATCAACGAACAGTAGAGAACGCCGCTCGCACTTCATTGACGAAAATCTTAGGCTGTTCAAAGGCCGCAAAATGGCCGCCTTTTTCCGCTTTATTCCAGTAGATCAAATCGCTGTACGCCTGCTCGGCCCATGCCTTCGGCGGCGTGTAGATCTCTCCTGGGAACACCGAGACAGCCACTGGCAGATCAAGGTGAATGGCACCGAAGTTAAGACCTGGATGCTCGGCATACATACGTGCCGACGATGCACCGCTGTTTGTCACCCAGTACAGCATGACGTTGTCGAGAATCTGGTCGTAAGAGAACACGCTCTCGGCAGTGCCACCACTGTCGCTCCAGGACGCAAGCTTCTCGTAGATCCACGAAGCCTGACCCACAGGAGAGTCCGCCAGCGAGAAGCCGATGGTCTCTGGGCGAGTGGTTTGCAGGTCGTGATAGGCGATGCCGTCAGAAGCAAACAGCACGCACTGATCGAGTGCTGCTTGCTCTTCTGCGCTCAGCTCTGCAGGCAGATCGGTCGGAACAACAAAAGGCAGGTTCACGTGAATCGCCGCCAAGCCGTCCAGTTTCAAGCGCCCCATCTCAGTGGTCACCACACTGCCCCAGTCACCACCCTGCGCAACATAACGAGTGTAGCCAAGGCGCTGCATCAATTCGTGCCAGGTATTACCGATACGGGTGCGGTTCCAACCTTTAGTGGTCGGTTTGTCGCTAAAGCCATAACCAGGAATAGAAGGCAGAACCACGTGGAAAGCGTCTTTCGCTTCGCCACCATGAGCAGTTGGATTTACCAACGGATCGATGCTGTCGAGGAACTCGACAATCGAACCCGGCCAACCGTGGGTCATGATCAACGGTAAAGCGTTTTCGTGAGGAGATTTGATGTGAAGGAAGTGAATGCCCAGGCCATCAATTTCAGTTTTGAACTGCGGATAGCTGTTCAAGCGTGCCTCGAATCGACGCCAGTCATACTGGGTACGCCAGTACTCAACCAGGTCTTGCACCTTGGCCAATTGTGCGCCTTGGGAATGATCGCCAACGGTTTCACGATCCGGCCAGCGGGTGCTATTCAGACGACGCTGCAAATCATCCAGTTCGGCCTGAGGGATCTCAATGCGAAAAGGCGTTAGTTGAGTGCTGTTGGACATCATGAGTTCCTCTGTGTCATCGGATTGTCGACAACCGTTTGGGTGTCGATTCAGTCGAGATCACTATGCCCGTAGCAAAGGAAAGAATAAGCCCGTCGAAAAGCAACGCTCTGTCGCAAGAGAGGATACAAAGGCCGGTAAGTAACGCGTGTCTCGTCAGCTACACTCAATCGACGCAAGACTGCAGAGGACGTCGAGCATGGTTACCAAAACTGCAATCGTATTTGCTGGCGGTGGCAGCTTGGGAGCTGTTCAGGTAGGGATGCTGCGGGCCTTGATGGAGACCAATGTAAGCTTTGACATAGTGGTCGGAGCCTCAGTAGGGGCAATCAATGGCGCGTACTTTGCCGCAAGACCCAATGCAGAAGGAGTCGAAGCACTCGCCGGTTTCTGGCGTGGTCTGAATAAAAAGGACATCTTTCCTTTATCCTGGCTTGATACCTGTAGAGGATTGATCAAGCGGCGTGGTTTCCTGTTGCAACCAGCGGCTTTGCATCGACTACTGGGTCAAGCGTTACCCATTCACCGCATTGAAGAGGCTGCACTTCCCCTGCACATCGTCGCCACTGATCTGCTCAGCGGTGCCGAAACAGTGCTGTCCAGTGGGGAACTTAAGCAGGCGTTATTAGCAAGCGCGGCCATCCCGCTCGTGTTCCCGTGTGTACAAATTGCCGATCGATTTCTGGTCGATGGCGGTGTGGCAAGCAATACACCCATTTCAACTGCCGTGGCCCTGGGGGCCACTAATGTCGTGGTAGTGCCCACCGGAGTAAGTTGCGCCCTGACACAACCTCCGCGAGGCCTGGTCGCTTTAGCACTGCATACCGTCAACCTGATGAGCATGCGCCAATTGGTGAGCGACATCGAACACTTCCGTACCCTCACCAGCCTGCATATCGTCCCACCTTTGTGCCCCGTGGATGTCTCTGTATTCAATTTTGCCCAGACAGAAGATTTGCTGCAGCGCGCTTATAAACAGACGCTATGGTGGCTAGACGGTGGAGGGCTTGAGCGTACGAAAGTACCGGGCGCGCTGACAATTCACTCCCATGCCCATGATAGCTGAATGCGCGCTAGCTGCCGGTTACTGCCCAAGTCAACAGGCTAATGTTTGGGCATCGCTGCTTCAGAAAACCAAATAGCCTATCGGTTTTCTGCACCACAGCTTTGCTCGCCTGTTGAGGTAGAGAACTGCGCTGCGCTCGCACTAGTGGCCTCGACTGGTCGTTTCGAACTCAGCGATCGCACCAAGTTGCTGGAGTTGATGCACAAGACAGCTCAACGCATCAGTTCCGGTGTCGTAGAGTTCAGCCTGCAAATCTAGCCAGCGTTATCGTCCAGGGGCCCCAAGCTCTGATACAAGCTTTCGCTCGATCGCAGTGCAGCGTCTCACTGCTGCGTAGTGTTATGAACAAACGAGCACTGCATGGGGAGTACGGCAACGCTTTCGATTCGTACACCACGCCCCCGCTCCTAAG
>NZ_JACARS010000057.1:0-45036 GCF_013386485.1 Pseudomonas sp. P7758
ATTGAATATTTAACATCAATAAGGGTTAGGAAATAACCAAACCTAACCGAAGAGCTAACCTTGCCAACCCTTCGGAAAGCCACGACAGACAGGGCTTCCAGAACGACCAGCAAAAAACTAACCTTCCTTACCTCGTTCCCGTGGGTCAACATGAAAACGCCGAGTATGCCTAGGGCGGGGCACTTTTGATGCTGCGAGCTGGATCGCGCAGTACTCACAATCTTTACCTTCACGCGCCCGCCCACTCACTCACACAGCTACAGATGTCGGCGTATCCAGGGGGCATGGATTGGAGCGACAGACACTGGCGAAAAGTGCCGTGGCACAACCTTACGGAGGGGATGGGACGGGTTGTTTCGGAGAGTGGGTGGTACGAAAGTGGTACGTGGTTTTCTTTGGAGTGCTACAGGGCACGTAATACATAGCCTGTAGAGTTAGCAGTTCCAATCCATCATCGGAGCAACGGAGAAGCGACGGGAGAACGATGGCGTTGGTGCTATAGGTGAGGACATTAGGGTCTGAGATGGATAAGGCGAAGGGCGGACAGTTTAACAGGAATGGGCGTGGTGCCGTGGTGGCCAGTGCCAGAGCTCCAGCCACCCTGGCACGGTTTTCAGCTTATTTCTTCTTTTTGTCGGGCGCCTGAGTCAGCGCCGAAGCCGCCACAGATTTCACATCCGGCGGAGTGGTGGGATCCGCCAGCAGCTTGGCTGCTTTTGAAGCGATGCTTTCACTGGTTTTTTCGTCTTTAGCCATTACTTGAGCTTCCCTCTACGTAGGCCGCAGGTTCATCTGAATTGATGCCTGGTCGGCTTTAATATGTAGGGGCTAACTGTTGATATCGCCAATCAGAATATGTGCCTGGATAATTCGTCGCCAAAACGACATCAACCTGAACCGATCCTGTCCTACGGCAAAGTTTCATAATTCTCACCGGCATTGAGGCCTACGCTCAGCCCATAAGCCCAAAGGGAACTGAAAAAATGATCTCCAACCTCGTCAAAGTCGTGATGGTCGCAGGCATGTTGCTCTTGGCCGCTTGTTCGTCGGGTTCATCGGGCATGAGTAGCGACCTGAGTAGCGACCCTTGTTATTCAGGGGGATGCCAAGCCTTTGGCGACCACAGCCCCAGCAAGGCCGCCAAGATGAATTTTGGGGGCAACGCGCTGGGGAGCAGTTACGGGGAGTATGGTTCGGGGTTGATGCATGATGACTGACTGAGCGGGTGGGGCAGTCATTTACTCAGTGACTGACCCACCGCTTTCGCGAGCAAGCCCGCTCCCACATTGGATCGTGGGAGGGCTTTAGTGACCGCCTTTCATACGTCGGGCGATCAGGTAGATGCCCAAGCCTACCAGCGCCGTAGCCGCGCCAATGTAGCCCGTGCTGGTCCACCCATACCCCGCCGTAATCGCCATCCCACCGAACCACGGCCCCAGCGCATTCGCCAGGTTGAACGCCGCGTGGTTGGACGCCGCCGCCAGGCTCGGTGCTTCATGCGCAATGTCCATCAAGCGGATTTGCAGCGGCGCGGCCATGGCGATCATGGTGCCGACCAGGCCGATGCCCAGCAGTACGCTCCACAGCGAACTCGCGGCGAAGGTGAAGAAGATCAGCACGGCCATCGACCACACCATAATCCAGCCCACGGCGCGAAATTGCAGGCGATCAAACAGCTTGCCGCCGGCGATGTTGCCGATGATGCCGCCTACGCCAAACGCGGCCAGACCGAATGGGATCCACTGCGGCGAGACTTTGGTCACTTCGAGCATGGTCGGCGCCAGGTAGCTGAACACGCAAAACATCCCGGCAAAACCAATAGCGCCAATGGACAGCGCCATCCACACCTGCGGTTTGGTGAAGGCACGCAGTTCTTTGCGCGGGTCGCTGCGGGGGTCGTCGTGGCGGTCCGGTACGAATTGCCAGACCAGCGCGATGGTGCACAGGGCGATAGCACTGACCAGCGCGAATGCCGAGCGCCAGCCAAAGTGTTGACCGAGGAAGGTCGCGATGGGGTTGCCGAGCAGCATGGCCAGGGTCAGGCCCATCATCACGCGGGCGACGGCGCCAGCGCGTTTGTCGTTGGGCACCATGCTGGAGGCGACCACGGCGGCGATGCCGAAGTAGGCACCGTGGGGCAGGCCGCTGATAAAGCGGAAAGCCACCAGCGAACCGAAGGTCGGGGTAAACGCCGTGGCGAGGTTGCCCAGGGCATAAAGGCCCATCAGCAATAGCAGCATGTGTTTACGCAGCAACTTGGCGCCGAGGATGGCCAGCAGCGGGGCGCCGACCATCACGCCCAGCGCATAGGCGCTGATGGCGTGGCCCACTTGCGGTTCGCTGAGATTGAGGTTGTGGGCGATGTCGGGCATCAGGCCCATGATGGCGAATTCGCCGGTGCCGATCGCAAAGGCGCCCACGGCCATGGCCGCTTCCATTTTGGCGGCGCTGCGCGCGGGCAGCACGTGCCCGGGTGTTTGCTGGATAGTCATGGGTAACTCTGTTTGATGAAGTGCACGAAGGACAGCCGCCGATGCTACGCATGCAGCGACGAAGGTGTCTAGAACAGCGTGTTGCGCGAGAGTTCCATCGGCGCAAGCAGTGCGGGGCTTTGAGATCCGTCTTATTCAACTACCCTCTCGCCACGCTTACTCTTTTGGCGATGAAGCTCAAACATTTCCTGCAACCACTCGACTCTTCTTTTTCGACGCCCAAGGCCGCGCGCAAGTTGTTGCGGCTGTTTGCCCTGGCATTGGTGCTCGGCGTGTATGTGGGTGCCTACAGCTACTTGCGTGCGGCGTTGAATGAGGAAATTTCGCTACGGCGCAGTTATATGAATGAGGCGATTTCCGATGCGCAGAGTTTTTTTGTCAGCCGCCAGACGCTGCTCAAAAGCCTCGGCCTGTCGACGGTTCGTCATGTCACGCCACCCGTGGGCAACCTCAATAATGTGCCGGCCGAAGAGTTGCACATCACCTTGGGCGAGGCGGGCAATATCTGGAGCCTTTGGCTGACTAGGCGCCTGCTTGATTACCTGCAGGTCAACCAGGTCAACCTGATCTACGTCGCGCAGCGCGCCGAGCCGGTGGTGGAGCGCCTGTTTACCGTTGGGGCGGCCCCGGAGAATGTGCCGCAGCCGGTATTGCAGCGGTTGATGGCGGTGGACACCGGCAAGGTCTCGGTCAGCGATGAGTTGTGGCTGACTGAGCAGAGCCGCCTGGATTCACCGCTATACATCTTCACCCGCCTCGACGACCGTAGCCCCACGTCGGGTTGGCTCGGGCTGGAGGTGGACGGCCCGGACCTGATCAACGCCCTGCAGCATGAAAAAGCCGGGGACTTCATGTTGCTTGACGGCGCCGGGCAGCTGATTTTCAGCAGCACGCCTCATCAACCCTCGGCTGCGCAGGTGCTGCGCCAGTATCACGCCACGGCCAGCTTTGGTTGGGAAGGCAGCCGCTGGCTGCCGGATCGCTTGGCCATTCGCAAGCACCTGGGTTACTCCCAGTGGCAGATCGTCTACAGCCTGGAGCTGAGTTCACTGTTGCCCAGCCTGGCCATGCCGTTGTTGCTGTGCCTGCTGTTGTGCGCAGCGGCCAGCTTGTTGATGGTGCGGTTGGTGCGGCGCATCGATCAGCGTTTGATTATCCCGGCAGCCAATCGCATCGAAGCGCTGGTGGAGAGTGAGGCATTCAGCAGCGCGGTGATTCGCATCGCGCCAGTGGCCTTGTGCGTGCTGCGCCGCAGCGACGGCGAGGTAGTGCTGGAAAACCCCCTGTCCCGGCAATGGCTGGGCAACGGCCACGAGCGCCAGCAACTGTGTCACGGCTGGATTCGCCGCGCGTTCGATGAGTCGGAACAAAGCAGCACCGACGAGCTGCAAATGGCCGACGGTCGTCACCTGTACCTGAGTTTCGCGCCAACCCGTTACCAGCGTGAGGAGGTGCTGATCTGCGCCTTCAGCGACATCACCGAACGCAAGCAGGTGGAGTTGGCCCTGCAGCAGGCGCGCACGCTGGCGGACGCGGCGAATGAGGCCAAGACCCTGTTCCTGGCAACCATGAGCCATGAAATCCGCACGCCATTGTATGGCGTGCTGGGCACCCTGGAATTGCTTGCGCGCACCGACCTTAACAGCCAGCAGCGTGGCTACCTGAATGCCATCGAGGGCTCGTCGGCGAACTTGCTGCAAATGATCTGCGATGTGCTGGACGTGTCGAAAATCGAAGCGGGACAACTGTCCCTAGAGTTCAGCACGTTCTCACCGATCGAGTTGGTGCAGGAAGTGATCCAGGGCTACGCAGGCGCCGCCCAAAGCAAGGGCCTGCAGTTGTTCGCCTGCCTCGACCCGCAGTTGCCCGACCACGTGAGCGGGGATGTCACACGCATCCGCCAGATCCTGAATAACCTGCTGAACAACGCGCTGAAATTCACCGAAAGCGGCCGGATTGTCTTGCGTCTGCGCCTGGAAAGCCGTGAAGGCGAGCGCACGATGTTGCAGTGGCAGGTAGTCGACACCGGCAAGGGCATCGCCGAGGAAGACCAGCGGTACCTGTTCGAGCCGTTCTTCCAGGTCAGCGGCAATGCGAATGTGGTCGCCGGCAGCGGCCTGGGCTTGTCGATCTGCAAGCGCCTGATGCACTTGATGAACGGCGCCTTGCGGGTGGTCAGCGAACCGGGCCTGGGCAGCAGCTTTTCCTTCACCTTGCCGCTGGAGCAAGTCAACGACGACGACCAGGCTCCCTGGGCGCAGCCGCTGCTCGGCGAGCGGGTGTATGTGGTGTCGCCGGTGCGTGAGCTGGCGGAAAGTGTTGGCGGCTGGTTGCGTCGCTGGGGCGCGCGCGCGCAACTCGGTGCGCCGGAGTCCGCCGAGGCCGACCCCGGCGCGGTATTGGTCGAGCTGTATCCCGGCCCGACCGAGCCCGACCAGTTGCTGCATTGGTCCGGGCCGCGGGTGATGGCCGCGGTCGACGAGCATGGCGCTTATCCCTGGCAGATCGGCCTGAACAACCTGCAGGCGCTCAACCGCGCGGTCAGCCGCGCCCAGGGCAGCGAAGAGTTGTTGTCGCCGAGGATCAGCGAGAAGCCCACCGAGTTCAGCCTCAACCTGCGCCTGCTGGTGGCCGAAGACAACCTGATCAACCAGTTGATCCTGCGCGACCAGTTGGAAGAGCTCGGCTGCAGCGTGGTGCTGGCCGGCGACGGCATTGAAGCGCTGTCATTGTGGGGTGATACCGCGTTCGACATGATTCTCACCGACGTCAACATGCCACGCATGAACGGCTATGAACTCACCGAACAACTGCGTCGCCTGGGTTGCTCACTGCCGATCATCGGGGCCACCGCCAACGCGATGCTCGACGAAGCCGAGCGCTGCCTGAACGCTGGCATGGATCATTGCCTGGTCAAGCCGTTCACCCTGCGCGCCCTCTACCAGTGCCTGCATCGCTATCAGAGGAGGGTGCTTTGAGCGCCTATCGCGTACTCATCGTGGAAGACCATCCTTTCCAGCATGAGTACTTGATCAACGTCTTCCAGGCCATCGGCGGGTTTGACGTCGATGTGGTCTGGGATGGCGCCACCGCGCTGCAACGCCTGGCCCGACAGCGCTACGATCTGCTGCTCAGCGACTTGATGATGCCGGGGATGGACGGTGTGCAACTGATCCAGCACTTGGCCCGCATGCACGCGCCGCCTGCGCTGGCGCTGATGAGCGTGGCGTCGCGGCGCATGTTGGTGGGCGCCGGGCAGGTGGCCGGGAACCTCGGCCTGACCGTCGCCGGGCTAATCTCCAAGCCGGTGCGCGAACGCGAGGTGCGCACCCTGCGCGATTGCCTCGACAAACTCGCCGAGCAGGCGCGCACGCCGTGTTGCCACCGGGGTGTCAGCCATGCCCGGGAGAACCTTGAGCGCGCCTTGGCCAATGGTGAAATCCAGGCGTGGTTCCAGCCGAAAAAATCCCTGCATGACGGGCGCATCGTGGGCGCCGAAGCCCTGGCACGCTGGGTGCACCCGGTGGAAGGGTTATTGATGCCCGGCGCGTTTCTTGACGACATCGAGCGCCTTGACCTGGAAACCCGCTTGCTCACCTGCATTCTCGGCCAAACCCTCATCGCCCAGGCCCAGTGGGCGCAACTCGGTTACCGGCTGCCGGTGTCGATCAACCTGCCCACGCATTTGCTCGACCAGAGCGACCTGGTCGACCGCCTGCTTGCCCAGGTGCAAAGCCGCGACGCCGAACCCCGGCAAATTACCTTCGAATTGATGGAAAGCTCCACCACACGGCTGCCCAGTAACTACTACGCTGGAGCATGTCGCTTGCGCATGATGGGCTTTGGGTTGGCGCAGGATGACTTCGGCAAGGGGTTCAGTTCCTACTTCAACCTGGTGTCGACGCCGTTCAACGAGGTCAAGATCGACCGGTCACTGGTGCATGGCTGTGCCGAGAACGAAAGCCTGGCGTCGGCCTTGCAAAGCATTGTCGAGCTGGGCCGCAAACTCGGGCTGACCACCATCGCCGAGGGCGCCGAGACCCAGGCGGAGCTGGCGGTGTTGCGGCGTATCCGCTGCGATCAGGTGCAGGGTTTCCTGATCTCCCATGCCGTGGCGGCGGAAAAATTCAGCGCCCTGTTAATCGAGGATGGCCCTGCGCCAGCACTTATGTGAGTGGCCAGGGTCACACAGTCAAGAAGCCCGAAGGAAGGGTCGCCCGGTCAGCCGGGCGTTATTGGCCAATGCCGGGATCAAGCATAGGCCCCATATCCTGATTCAGGCTTCTGCGGTACTGACGATGAAACATGCAAGTCTGCGCCTGGACAAGCTGGCGCAAAGCTCTCAACGCTTGAACAAAGCCCTGTTATTGCTCACGGGGCTCGCCTTGTTGCTGTCCAGCAGTTGCTATTGGGCGGTGTCGCGGTTGCTCGACGCTGAACAGGAAAAGGTCGAGTTCCACTTCGCCCGCGTGGTGGAGATCATCCATGAGCACGAGGCGTTCCTGCGCAACGTGGCCAGTGGCTACAGCCGCAGCAACGCGCCGCCGCTGCCGGCCGTGCAGTCGACCTCGGTGGTGGAGTTGCAGCACGAAGGCGGGCAGGTGGTGTTGCAGGCCAAGGGGTTTGCGATGTCGCTACCCTTCACCTTGTCCCACGCCGAGACGTTCTCGGCGGATGACACGCGCCGGGCACTGGCGTTTGGCGTGCAACTGACTGACTACTACGGCGGCTACTGGGCCAGCTCGTTTTACGCCTCGCCGCAGCTGTTCGTGTTCACCCCCAATGCCGTCGCCAGCCTGGCCGTGCCCGGCGTGGGCGGCTTGCGCCAGCACCAGCCATTGTTGCGCGAGCAGTACCGCGACGTGGTGAGCCGCTTGCAGCAACTGCAACAGAGCCAAAGCCTCCTGCTGACCGACAGCCGCGTGCGCTGGATGCGTGCGCCGCCGCAGTTGTACCAGAACAGCCGCAGCGTGGTCGCGATGATCGGCCTCGACGCGCCTGCCGCCGTATTGCCGGCCAATCAGCCTCAGGGCCTGCTCACGCTGGCGGCGGTGGTGGACACCTCGCAGGTCGACGAAATCGAGCGAGTACTGCAACTGTCGGTCTACAACCAGTTCACCCTGATCTCGCCCCAGGGCGACGTGTTGCTCGGCAGCCTCGGCGATGAACACATGGCGCCCCTGGGCCTGAGCTTCAACAGCCAGGGTTTGCGCTTCAAGATGCTCAGCGAGGGTGGCGAGCACTGGACCGGCCTGTACGCCATCAGCTATCAGGATTTCCTGCGCTACGCCAAATGGCCGCTGCTGGGCCTTGGCCTGACGTTTCTGGCGGCCGTGCTGCTGGGCTGGTGGATCAACCATTGGTACAAGACCCGCATCGTCAGCCCGGCGCAACGCGCGCAGGAGCGTCTGTTCGAGAGCGAGGCATTCAACCGCATCATGCTGCACAACGCCCCGGTGGGATTGTGCGTAGTGCGCCGCAGCGATCACCAGTTACTCCTGGAAAACCAGCGCGCGCTGCAATTGCAGGGCACCGCACCGCTGCTCGACGTGCTCAAGGCCAACGATGGCCCGGACACCCCCGGCGAGATGTGCCTGGCGGTGGAGGGGCGGTACTTGCAGGTCGTGGTGGTGGCGGCGCGGTACGAAGGTGAGGACGTGTTCCTCTGCGGCTGCAACGACATCACCCGACACGTGGACGAAGCCCAGTTGCTGACCCAGGCGCGCCAGGAAGCCACCGAAGCCAACGAGGCCAAAACCGTGTTCCTGGCAACCATGAGCCATGAAATCCGCACCCCGCTGTACGGCGTGCTCGGCAATCTGGAACTGATGGCCCTGACCGACATGAGCGAGCGCCAGCGCCACTACCTGGAAATTATCCAGGGTTCGTCCACTGTGCTGTTCCAGTTGATCAGCAACGTACTGGATGTATCGAAAATCGAATCCGGGCAAATGGCCGTGGAAGCGGCGCCGTTCAGCCCGGGCCAGTTGGTGGCGGAATCGGTGTTGGCGTTCAGCGCGACCGCGCGCAATAAAGGCTTGCAGATCGATGCCGAGATCGACCCGCTGCTACCGCCGCAACTGCTTGGCGATGCTGGCCGCATCCGGCAGGTCCTGCATAACCTGCTGGGCAACGCGATCAAGTTCACCGACTCCGGGCGCGTGCGTTTGCGCCTGATGGTGCAGCAACTACTTGACGATAAAGTGACCCTGCAATGGCAGGTCACTGACACCGGCGTGGGCATTCCGGAAAAGGCGCTGGACCAGTTGTTCAAGCCGTTTTATCAGGTAGCGGGCGACCAGGACGGCAATGGCGCCGGCCTGGGCCTGTCTATCTGCTCGCGCTTGAGTGAGTTGATGGGCGGCAGCATGCGCGTGGTCAGCGAGCCAGGGTTGGGCAGCAGTTTTTCGCTGTTCATCACCTTGCCGGTGCTTCAGGAAACCCTGCCCTCTGCGGAACAACCGCCGATGCCGCCGTGCCTGGACGCACCGTGCCTGAACGTGCGCGTGCTGGTCGCCGAAGACAACCCGGTCAGCCAGGCCGTGCTGCAAGAACAGCTCGAGGCCCTTGGCGCCCACCCCACCGTAGCGCGTGACGGCGAGCATGCGCTGCAAATCTGGGGTTCGCAGCCGTTCGACCTGGTGATCACCGACATCAATATGCCGCGCCTCAACGGCTACGACCTGGCCCGCGCGTTGCGTGAACAAGGCGTCCAGGTGCCGATCATCGGCGTCACCGCCAATGCCCTGCGCGAGGAGGGCGAGCGTTGCCTGGCGGTGGGCATGAACGCGTGGGTGGTCAAACCGCTGAGCCTGAGCATGCTGCGCCAGGCGTTAATGGCGCACTGCCGGCGAGCCACGGCCTTGCCGGTGGTGCAGGTGGACCGGGACCGCGAAGGCTGGATCGAGCTTTCCCCGGCCATGCGCCAACTGATGGCCGACACGTTGCTGGTGGATGTGCAGCAGATCGAACAAGGCCTGACGGCCGGCGATGCCACCCTCGTACGTGAGCGTTTGCACAGCCTCAACGGCGCGCTGGCCAGTGTGCGTGCCGGGGAACTGTCCAGCGCTTGTCAGGCATGGGAGAACACCCTGTACGACGCACCGCTGGATACATACGCCACCACGCAGATTCGAGGCGTGTGCGCACGGCTTACAGCGGTTGCGCAGTGCTTGCTGGCAGAGTCGCAAACTTGATGAAAGCCCATTACAAGGAAGATAAAGAATGCGAGAAATGAACGTTGTGATCGCCGATGACCACCCGATCGTACTGGTGGGCGTGCGCGAAATTGTGCAGCGTGATTCACGCTACAGCCTGGTGGGCGAGGCGGTCAGTTCCAGTCAACTGATCGAGCAGTTGCGCAAGCACCGGCCGCAAGTCCTGATCACCGATTTCAACATGCCGGGTGACGACACCTATGGCGATGGGTTGAAGCTGATCGAGTACATCCTGCGTCACTTTCCCGCGACCCAGGTGCTGGTGCTGACCATGATTTCCAACAGCCTGATTCTCACCCGCTTGCAGGAATTGGGTGTGGCCGGGGTGATCCAGAAGAACCACCTGCACGGCGAGATCGAAAAGGCCCTCGGCGCGATCAGTGCCCAGCGCAGTTACCGCGCACCGGAGCCCGCCGCGACTTCGGTCTTGGCCAATGTGACCCAGGTGCAGGCGCGCTTCCAGAGCCTGTCGCCACGGGAGATGGAAGTGCTGCGTTTATTCGTGACGGGCATGAGCGTGAGCGATATCGCGCGGCAGTTGAGCCGCAGCAACAAGACCGTCAGCGCGCAGAAGATTTCGGCCATGCGCAAGCTGGAGGTGGACAGTGACCAGGCGCTGCTGACCTATTGCATCGAAGCCCGGCAGTTTCAGTAATCAGCGGTACGTCATCTGCATCAACAGGGTGGCTTTGTAGCTACCCGCCTCGGGCAGCTCGCCCAGGGACACGGGCTTGACGCGCAGGGTCAGCGCCAACGGTTCGTCTTCTACCGGCCAGGTGCCGGTTTGGCCCAGGCCGATCCCCGGCTTGTCGGTCTTGTCACGCAATTGCACCTGCAACCCCAGGGATGGGAGATTGGTGAGCAGCACCGGGCTGACGGTGAGGGCCCGGGCCATGCCCGCCGACAAACTCAGCTCGACCTGAGCGCCCGCCTGACAGTCGAAGACCAGCGGCACATCGGTGGCGACGGTGCTGCCGTCGGCCAACTGGTTGAGGTTGACCTTGCCCAGGTCCACCTGTTGCGTACTCGGAAACCTTGCGGTGCACGGCGGTGCGGTCAGCTTGCCGCTGACGTCGATCTGCGCTTCTTCCGCCGCTTGCGCAAGGGCGGTGCTGGCTACGGCCAGCAGCATCCAGGCGAGCGCTTTCATAGGTAATTGAGGGTCATGACCATCGACGAGGTGAACGCGCCCGGCGCCAGCGTGCCGCGTTCGACCAGTTGCGCCTTGAGGCTGATATCCACGTCGCCGCTGAGGTTGGTGTATTTCTTGACGGTGCCATTGAGGTTTGCCGCCGTGTTGTCCGCCCACAGCAACGACACACCGAGGTTATCCGCCGTGGTCTTGGCCACGGTGGAGGTGTAGGTGCCGTTATTGGACGTGAAGCTGACATTTAGCGAAGAACCCGACGAGCACTTCAAGCGCACCGGCACTTCCACAGTGCCGGTGGTCGCCACCTGGTCAGTACGCACGTCGCCAAATGCGGCGGTCAGGGTTGTGCCGGTACTCAATACGCACGGTGGGCGGGTGAGGGTGCCGCTGACGGTGATATTCACCACGTCGGCAGCGTGAGCGGTGCTGCTGAGCAGCATCAGGGCGAGCAGTGGAGTTTTCATGGCAAGGCCCTCATTGATAGTCGATGTTCAGCGTGTATTGGCTCTGAAACGCACCCGTCGGTGATTGCCCGGCCGCCAGTTGTGGCTTGAAGCTCAGGTTTACGTCATTGCTGCCCACGCGTAACTGCATAAAGCGCGGGGTAGTGAAGTTCACCGGGTTCAGGGTGTCGGTCCACAGCGCCTGCATGTTCAAACCTGCCAGCGAGGTGCGCGTCACACCGGTAGTAGGGCTGACTACCGTCTGGTTTGGAAGCAGGTAGACGTTGGCTCGCATCTGCGCCGAGCATTTAATTGACACTGTGGTCGACTGCATCTGGTTATTGAGGTCGCTGTTGCTGATAGAGCCGAAGCGCAGGTTGACGCTGCCGGGTGAACTCAGGCTGCAGGCAGGCGGGACTACGGTGTATGAAAACCCTGTGTTAAGAAACCACTCGCCATAACCCAGCCAGTTTTCCGAGGTAACGCCCAGCAACACCCCTATCCAACGTGTGCCTGCAGTTTGGGGTGCTGTGCCCACCAGAATGTAGCGGTAAGGCACCACAGTATTAAGGGGTAGAGGCCGGCAGTAGCCGCCCAGGCAATTGCGGCTGTATTGGCCGATATTCAGATCGTATAAATAGATGTTGTTATACGGGTCGGACCATCTCAACGGGGCTTGATTCGGGCCGCTCATGTAGTTGATTCGCGTATTTAAACCGGCTGAATAGGGGAATGCGCGGCGAACGGTGCACGTGCCCTCGAAGACGATCCTGATCGCCTGGCCCGGTGTAAACGTGTAGCCGCCGCTCGGAACGCCTGGCACTGTGCAGTTGAGATTCCCTTCGACCAACGCTTGCGCCTGTTGTGAAAGGCAGCTCAATACTGCGCACAACAGCGCAAGCATCAGCCGTCCACGCACCTTATGTGTTGCTTTAACGATCATGTCAGGAGTCCTTGGCACCCGACCCACCGGCCGCGCGCTCACATTGAATATTCATTTGGGTGATGCCGCCGTCGGCAGGCGCTGTTTCGTCCAGCTTCAATTCACGGCTGCACCACGGCTGGCCGTCGACGCTGACCAACAACCGCGCCTCGGGCGGCACGCCGGTCAGGAACGCGCGGCCTTTGTCGGCCACCAGGGTGTTGCCGAGGGCGCGGCCATCCGGGGCAAACAATTCGGCGCGGGCGGCAAACGGCGCTGCTTCGCCAAGGGGGTCGCTGATGCGAAACAGGATGCGTTGGCCGCGCCGGGTGTCGAAGTCGGCCAGTACAAACGCGCCGCGGTTTGGCGTGACTTCCTGCACCGGCTCGGCGATGTCGACGTCAGACGGCATCGACTGGGTGTCCAGCGACACGCGGTTTTTGCGATAGGGCAGGGCCTGCGGCACCACGGTGTAGCCATTGCTGTTGGTGCGCACACCGCGCTTGTTGCTGATGCCCACGTCGGCGGCGCCCGGTGTGGCGACGATCACATTGGTTTCGCCCAATGGCTGGCTGAACATCAGGTTGCTGCCATACGCCACCACCGAACCTTCGACGCCCATGTCCAGTTGGCGGCTGCCGGTGGTCTCGTTATAGGCACCGCGCACAATCGCGTTGGGCGCGTCGTATTGCGCGGCGAAGGTGCCGCCGGTCTGGCGTTGCGCGCCGCTGACTTGCTGCGACACACCCGCGCTGTAGGCCAGCGTATCGTCCTCGAACGCGTTGCCGCTCAGGGTCGCGGTGCGTGATGCCGAGCCCCGCGCGCTCTGGTTCATGTTGGCCGTAACGCGCTGGCTGCGCGTACCGCCCAGGGGCATGCTGATGCTCAGGGACAGGCTGCGGTCGTCGCTGTTGGCGCCTTTGTTCAGGCCCAGCCCAAGGGAGTAGGAAATGTCCCCGACGCTCGCGCTGTATCCCAATTGGATCGAGGTGTCGGCCTTGCTCTTGTCCCAGTAGGCGGTTTTCGACACGTTGGCATAGACCCCGCCGTAGCCGCCCAATTGCTGCGACACGTTGGCGGTGAAGTTGCTTTTCATGTGGCCGCTGCGGTACGTGTCCAGGGTTTGCTCGGTGCTGCGGCTGTTCAGCGCTTCGTTGAACGAGTAGTAGCCGCCGGTGGAGTAGCGGTAGCCGATCAGGCTGAAGTTGGTGTCGGTGGCCGCCAGGGACTTGGAATAGCGAAAGCGAAACGACTGGCCGCTGGACGTGGTTTTCTCCCGGCCCACGGCGTCGCTGCGGGCGTGGGTCACGTCCACCGAGATCGCGCCAAAGCCGGCAAAGTCGTGGGCAAAACCCAGCAGGCCGGCGTTGTATTGATTACTCAGCAGGCTGCCGCCAAACAGCGTGGTGCTGCCGCTCAAACCGCGTCGTAGGGAGGCCTGGATAAATGTTGGGGTTTGCTGCACAAAGGACGATTGCGCCGGGCGGTATTGGCCGGCGAATACCGAATAGCTTTGCTGGCCTTCGCGCAGCATGTAGGGCACCGACGAGAACGACTGGGTGTAGACCTGGCGCTGGCCGTCCGGGCCTTCCACGGTGACTTCGATGTCGCCATTGCTGGCGGTGGGGTACAGGTCGGTCAAGGCGAACGGCCCCGACGGCACCCATTGCTCATGGATCACATAGCCGCGCTGGCGGATGATCACCCGCGAGCGGCCATTGGCAATGCCGCGAATCACCGGGGCGAATTCGCGGGCCTGGTCGGGCAGCATGTCCAGATCAGAGGCGATGCCCAGCCCGCGATAGGGGATCGCGTCAAACAGGTCGCCTTCGGTGGTGGAATCGCCCAGGGTGGCGATCGCCATCATATTGCCCATGTCGCGCTGGGCGTAGGTTTCCAGCGACTCCCAGCGCCCGGGCGTGGTGCTGCCTTTTTGCCAGGTCGAAAAATTGCGCAGGCGCCAGGCCCCGGCATTCACGCCGCTCCTCAGGCTGCCGAACTGGTCCTGGCGGCGGCCGGTATCGGACTCCACGGTGCTGCCGGTGAAGCTGTAGTTGGTGAAGGCCACCTGTTCGCCGTTACTCCATTGCCGACGGCGCACTTCAAAAGGGATGCTGCCCAGGTAGGCCTGTGGGATTTCAATCGACAGGATCTGGCGGTTGAAGTCGTAGTCGTAGCTCACGCCGGCCAGGCCCTGATCGAACGCAATGCAGGTGGGGTCGGCGTCGGTGCGGTTTTGCAGGGCCGTGTCGGCCACGCCCTGGGCGCGGAAGAACTCGACATCCAGGCAGGGGAACAGGCCGGTGCTCGAGCGTTCCTGGGTGCCGGTGGCGCGGATGAAACGCACATCACGCTGTTCGATCGAGCGCTGGTTGAGCTGGATATCCACCCGGTAAATCCCCGGCAACTGGCCGTCGCTCATGGCGCTGACCTGTTGTTTCACAGCGGCCGAACTCTGCCCGCCGCCGATTTCGAGAAACGACGCATCGAATTCGTAGCCGGCGTGTGCGGGGGCCAGGTGCAAGGCGGCGGCGGCCACGAGCGGGCAGCCGAAAGCCTTCACGGCCCGACGGCGCATGAATGGGAATGAACGGAGCATGGTCGTTCCTGAAAAGGCGTTCCGGGGTTGTCGCGTGGGTATCAGTGAATGCGGATGACGGGGGCGGTCACGATGCTGCCGTAGTCATCGATGTAGCTCAGTTGCACTTCATCGCCGGCCTTTGCCTGGATCGGCAGCTCACGCGCTTCGCCTGGGCGCAGCACATCCGGCGCCTGGGTGATCGGCAGGCCGTTGAGCTTCAGTTCGCTGACCACCACGTGCAGCTTGGAGGCGTTATTGACGGCCAATGCACCCGCTTGGGCCTTCCAGTTCACTTGCGCCACCGCGTCCTTGAGCGAACCTTTGAGGCCGGCCGGGCGGTAGAACAGTTTGATCGTGGTCTTGAGCGCGATCTGCAGCACGTTCTTGCCTTTTTGATCGTCGCTCATGGCCGGGATTGCCTTGACGTTCATCAGGAACAGGCTTTCGCGGTCCTGGGGCACTTCTGGGCCACCGGTAAAAATGATGCGCAGGATATTTTCCTTGTCGGCATCCAGCCGGAACAGCGGCGGCGTGACGATAAAGTTATCGACGCTTTCCTCGTTGCCACTGCCGAAGTGGCTGACCCAGGACTGCACGAGGTAAGGCGAGGTGTCGTCGCGGTTGCTGACGCTCAGGTTGGCTTCGTTGGAAGCGCCGTCGTAGATCAGTCGCGTGGCGCCGACGGTGACGGCGGCGTTGGCGGCGCTGTGCCAGAGCGGCAGCAGGGCGAGCAGAAGATAGACTTTCAAACGCATGACAGGGGGACCTCCGGAAGCCCGCGGGCCGGCGCGCGAACGCCTGGCCCACGGTGTTGACGAGCAATTACTTGTAGGTAACGTCGAAGCTGGCCAGCGCGTGCACCTGACCGGTGCTGATGCCGGAGGTGGTCACCGCGTCGTCGCCTTCACCGGTGGTGGTGTCGGCGACGGTGCGCACGTAGGCAGCGGTAAAGTCGAAGGTATTGGACTGTGCACGCAGGTCGTAATCGGCGGTCGGCGTGTTCAGTGGCAGTTTGTTGCCGTTACGGGAGTCGGTGATCTGGATCGCGATGCCGCGCACCTGGTTTTCACCGGTCAGGCCCAGTAATGTCGGGTCGCTGGCGTCTTGCTGGCCGCTGAAGGTGATCGCGACGTTTTTACGGGTCGCGGTGCTGCAGTTGTCCAGGCTGATGGAAAACGGCTTGGCTTTATCGGTGAGCACCGAACCCACGGTGGGCGCGAAGTCAGCGATGCGCACCGGGTCCAGAGTCACCGACTTGTTCACGTCGCCGGTGGTGATGGTGCAGGCGTTATCGGTGACGGAACCGGTGAATTCGATCTGCCCGTCCGCCGCCTGAGCGGTGCCGGCCAGCAACCAGCAAGCGCCGCAGGCGAGGGTGAGTTGGCTCAGTTTGTTCAGCATTGCAGTGCCTCTTTTAAGAGAAGGAAGGTTGTCTGCCTACCCGTCAGGTAAGCCAATCCATAGTGCAATGCTGTGTTTTAGAGGCACATGAGACGGATCTTAAAAACTGGCGAACTGATGGCCGCCCGACCGCTGAGTCCATATAAGGCGCCGAGCGTGATATTCTGCGCGCCATCTTGGTCTAGCCTCTATCGAGTACGTACACCCGTATACGTCCCGGTGGTTAGCTGTCGCCCAGGTAGCTGAAGCCAATAATGATAAGAAGTCAGCGCAGAAGGGACATAAAAGTGAGGTCGATACGTCGGCCTTGTGTGCCCACCCTGCGGTCCCCGAATGAATGTGCACACCCCGCGGTGCGTTGCCTGGCGCAGCGTGATTGAGGGTTGCCCATGATCAGGGGCAGTGGGGCGGATGGCGTTTTATCATAGGTGCTACTGATGTTTAAAAAAGTAAACACTGCCCTGCTGGGGCTGGCTTTGTCGATGGGGATCACTTCCGTTCACGCGGAAGAGGCAAAGAAAGTCGATGTGCTGCTGATCGGCGGCGGCATCATGAGTGCAACCCTGGGTGTATGGCTCAATGAGCTACAACCGGATTGGTCGATGGAGATGGTCGAGCGCCTTGATGGCGTGGCCGAAGAAAGCTCCAACGGCTGGAACAACGCCGGTACCGGTCACTCGGCTTTGGCTGAGCTGAACTACACCCCGGAAGACAAGAACGGCAACGTTGAGATCCCGAAAGCGGTCGAGATCAACGAAGCGTTCCAGATCTCCCGTCAGTTCTGGTCCTGGCAGGTTCAGCAGGGCGTCCTGAAGAACCCGCGTTCGTTCATCAACTCCACTCCGCACATGAGCTTCGTGTGGGGCGATGACAACATCAAGTTCCTGAAGAAGCGTTACGAAGCGCTGCAGGCGAGCCCGCTGTTCGCCGGCATGCAGTACTCCGAGGACCCGGCGCAAATCGCCAAATGGGTTCCGCTGATGATGGAAGGGCGTGACCCGAACCAGAAAATCGCGGCCACCTGGACCCCGATCGGTACGGACGTGAACTTCGGCGAGATCACGCGCCAGTTCGTCGCTCACCTGCAAACTACGCCGAAGTTCGACCTGAAACTGTCGAGCGAAGTGCAGGACATCACCAAGAACGCCGATGGCACCTGGCGTGTCAGCTACAAGAACCTGAAAGACGGCACCAAGACGGAAACCGACGCCAAGTTCGTGTTCATCGGCGCGGGCGGCGGTGCACTGCACCTGCTGCAGAAGTCGGGCATTCCTGAAGCCAAGGAATACGCGGGCTTCCCTGTTGGTGGTTCGTTCCTGGTCACCGATAACCCAACGATTGCCGAGCAGCACCTGGCCAAGGCCTACGGTAAAGCTTCCGTTGGTGCACCGCCGATGTCGGTTCCGCACCTGGACACCCGCGTGCTGGATGGCAAGCGCGTGATTCTGTTTGGCCCATTCGCTACCTTCTCGACCAAGTTCCTGAAAGAAGGCTCGTACCTGGACCTGCTGACCAGCACCACCACCCACAACATCTGGCCAATGACCAAAGTCGGTATCCGCGAATACCCACTGGTCGAGTACCTCGCCGGCCAACTGATGCTGTCGGATGACGACCGCTTCAAGGCGCTGCAAGAGTACTTCCCGAACGCCAAGAAAGAAGACTGGCGCCTGTGGCAGGCCGGTCAGCGTGTGCAGATCATCAAGCGTGACGAAGAGCAGGGCGGCGTCCTGAAACTCGGTACCGAAGTGGTCAGCTCCGCCGACAACACCATCGCCGGCCTGTTGGGTGCATCGCCAGGCGCGTCCACCGCGGCTCCGATCATGCTGACCGTGCTGCAGAAAGTGTTCAAGGAACAGGTTGCTTCCCCGGCCTGGCAGGAAAAGCTGCACCAGATCGTGCCTAGCTACGGCACCAAGCTGAACGACAGCCCTGAAGCTGTGGCTAAAGAATGGGCCTACACCGCCAACATTCTGCAGCTGACGCCTCCACCTGCGATTCCGCAGCTGACTGCTCCAAAAGCCACCGAGGCTGCAAAGCCTGCGGCTGAGCCGAGCAAGCCAGCTTCTGACCTCGCGCTGTAAGACGTTGGTGCGGTCCTGATTCAGGGCCTGCGCAACGTAAAAAGCCCGCTGAACCGGTGACGGTCAGCGGGCTTTTTTGCAGGTGTCACCAATGAGCGGGTACTTCGACCTGCCGCTCTGCAGCTGCCAACGCTGCCTTCAGTCCCTCTTTATCCAGAGGTATGCAGTACGCCGGCTTGGCGCGTTCAAACCGCCAGCTCTCATCCAGCCCACCGGCATCTACTGCGTCGAAGCCGATCTCGTCCAGCAGGGCGATGACTTGCGCCTTGGCTGCCGGGTCATCCGCCGCGACCGGGAGCGCGCGCCGGTCGGGTGCGCCGCGGCTGCGAGCATCCTGGGTCAGGTCCGGCGCCAGGATAGCGTTGAACACTTTCACCACATTTGATTGCGACAGGTGCTCGGCCACCAACCGGCTGGTGGTGGTTTCAAAGCGGTCGAGCACGGGAATATGGCCGTCGCGGTTCGGGTAGTAGTTGTTGGCATCCATCACGGTTTTGCCTTCCAGCCACTGCGCCGGCACGCTGCGGTAATGTTCGAACGGAATCGCCAGCAGGACCAGTTCGCCAAATTGCGCGGCGTCTTGCGCAGTACCCACTTGAACCCCACGAATGCCACTCAGCACGCTGCTCATCGACTGCGGGCCGCGGGAGTTGCTCAACATCACTTCATGGCCGGCCGCCAACGCCAACTGCGCAACGGCGCGTCCGATAAAGCCTGCTCCGATGATGCCAATTTTCATGTCGGTGCTCCTGAGTTGAGAGAGACGTTATGATGATTGGCTACTGGATGAGGATAAATGGCCGTTCTGGTCTTGGTGTTGTTACTGGGAGTGGTGAATGATGGACCGCCTTTCAAGCATGAGTGCCTTTGTGATGGCTGCCGAGCTGGGGTCCTACGCCCGTGCTGCCGAACGCCTGGGAATGTCGCCGCAGATGGTAGCCAAGCATGTGGCGGCGCTGGAGCGGCGGCTGGGCGCACGCCTGCTCAACCGCACCACACGCCGGCAAAGCCTGACGGAGTTGGGAAGCGCGTACTACGAGCGCTGCAAACATATCCTGACAGAGGCAGAGGCCGCAGACTCCCTCGCCCAGATCATGAATGACACACCACGGGGCAAGCTCAAGATCAGCGCCCCAGTGACTTTTGGCTCCTACAGCCTGATGCCACTGGTGACCGAATTTTTACGCGACAACCCCGAGGTGGAAATCGACCTGCACCTGACCGACCGGTTTGTCGACCTGGTGGAGGAGGGCTACGAAGTGGCGTTCCGTATCGGCCCGCTGGCGAACAGCAGCCTCACCGCCCGGCCGCTGCAGCCCTACCGCCTGGTGGTCTGTGCGGCACCCAAATACCTGGCCGAGCGCGGCACGCCGCTGACGCCCGCTGACCTTGAACACCACGAGTGCCTGGGATACGCCTACTGGTCACGTCCGGCTGATCGCGAATGGTCGTTCTACCAAGGCGCCGTCCTGCACAAGGCCCAGGTCGCCAGCCGCCTGCACGTGAATGAAAGCCGGGCCTTGATGTCGGCCGCGCGGGATGGTTTCGGGATTGTGCTGGGGCCTGAGGATTTCTTGCGCTCGGCCCTCAAGAGCGGTGAGTTGGTGCGAGTGCTGCCGGACTATGAGGCGCCAAGTCGGCAGATGCATTTGCTCTACACCGCGAATCGCCAGCGCACCGCCAAGCTGCGGCGATTTGTCGATGCGGTGCTGTTGCGTTTCGGACCGCCCTAGACGCTGAAGCCGGCCTTGACCTGCTCATACAGATGCAGTGCCAACAGGTTGCTGCTGTCGCCAAGCAGGTACAGGTGGTGCAGCGGCAGTGGCGGCAGTTCAGCTCCAGCAATCTGGCGCGTCAATCCCTTACCCATGCGGCTTTCTTCCACCAACCCCACCGCCATGCCACTGCGGATACACGCTTCAACAGCGGGCGAACTCGCGCTTTCCAGCAGCACCCGATAGTAAGTGCCGTGCTCCTTCAGCGCTCGAATCGCTGCAGCGCGATAAGGGCAACCTGTCAGTTGCACGGCAATCGGCAGTGGCGCCTGCGGTGGGCAGCTGAAGTGTTCGGCGGCCACCCACAGCGGCTGGATTTCTCCCAGGCGCTCGCCTTGTTCCAACGGCTGGGCGCTGACAATCAGGGCCAGGTCCAACTGCCTGCTGGCGAACAGCGTGAGCAGTTCGCCACTGGAGCGCGCCTCTACCTCCAGTTCCAGCAGTGGGTTGTCGGCGACCAGGCGGGGCAGGAACTCCTGCATGAAGTCTGGCGCGTAAGAATCAGGCAAACCCAGGCGAATCTTGCCCTGCATGCGTTGCGGCGTGAGGGAGGCCAGCAAGCGGTCGTGGCTCTTGAGGAATTCGGTGGTTTCGCCCAGGAGTTTCTTGCCGTACATCGTCAGTTCAACCCCCTGGTTGCTGCGGCTGAACAGGCGTTGGCCGACCTGGTCTTCGAGCTTCTGGATCTGCGTGGTCACCGTCGAGGCACTGCGGTGCACATGATTGGCCGCTTCGTTGAATCGCTGGAAGCGGGCCACCGCGTGGAAAGTGCGCAACAGGTCAATATTCAGTTGTTTGCTCATGATTCCACTTTTAAGGATTAGTGGTACAGATTATTCAAATATACAGAATCATGCGCGGCACTTAGCCTTTTGGTCAATCAAGCGAACCGGAGGCTCAATGAAGCGATCAACCGTGGGGCGGTTGCTGTTACAGGCGGTGTTCGTGCTGTCGTGGAGTTCGGGGTTTATCGGCGCGAAACTGGCGACCCGGAGTGATGGCGTGTTCAACGTGCTGTTCTGGCGTTTCTTGCTGGTGTCGTTGTGCCTGGCGCTGTTTTTGAACGTGCGGCTGCTGAAGGTTTCCTGGGCACAGATCCGCCATCACGCGGTGGTGGGTTTCCTCTCGCAGTTTCTCTATTTGACCTGTGTCTACGTGGCGATCCAGAACGGTTTGCCGCCGGGGATTGCGGCGATCATCGCGGCCCTGCAGCCATTGATGACGGCGGCGCTGTCATCGGGTAGCCACGCCGAACGCAGCGGCGGCTGGCAGTGGCTGGGGTTGATGATCGGTTTTGCCGGCGTGTCGATCGTCATCTTCGGGCAATACCGCAACAGCGGGGCCGAAGTCGGGTGGGTCATGTATGCATTGCCCCTGGTGTCGGCACTCGGTCTGACCGTGGCCACGCTGTACGAACGGCGGGCGGCCCGCACTGATTCCGGCGACCTGAGCCTGGCGTTGTTTATCCAGTCGTTGCTGACCTTGATCGGCTTTGCTGCAGCGGTGCTGTACACCGATACGCTGAGCATTCCGCAGACCCCCGACGTATTGATCTCCATCGTTTGGCTGACGGTGTTCTCTACCTTCGTGGCTTACCTGAGCCTGTGGATGTTGTTGCGCGTAATGACGGCTACCCATGTGGCGACATTGGTGTACCTGGAGCCTCCCGTGACACTGGTGTGGGCGGCACTGATGTTTGGCGATGAGATTCATGCGTCGACGTATGCAGGGATCTCCGTGGTGGTGGCCGGGCTGATTCTGGTGCGACTGAAACAGCCGGTCGCAGTCTGTGCCTCTTGAAAAGGTCAGTTTTTCTTTACCTGCTGTCTGCCCGTGGGTTCAGCAAGCTGACAGTTGGCACCTGTTAAAAAGTCTTATGGCCAAGCAGGAGCGCGGCTGGAACAAGGGGGCATTTTTTTTACCGGTATAAACGCTGGGCGGTCACGCCCGAGGATTCTGTATGTTGTTACGTTATGCGGCATTGGCGGCTTTGGTCGTCGCGGCTTCCGGGTGTGTAGAGGAGCGGGTCGTGCATGATCGACGACCGGTGCAGCGTGATTATGTAGAAGTCGTCGCGCCGCAACCGCCGCCGGTGCAGGTCATCGAGGTCGAGCCCGAAGGGCGGCCAGGTTACCTGTGGTCGCGTGGCTACTGGCGTTGGGAAGGCGGGCGCTATGTGGCGGTTCACGGCCACTGGGAGCCGGTACGGCCAGGTTATCGTTATGTTCACCCGCATTGGGAGCAGCGTAACGACGGCTATCACTGGCAGGGCGGCGGTTGGGTTCGCTGACCGTTTTCCGATGGCTTAAATCGGCTTCTTCGTACCCAGAAGCCGAACTTCCCTGAGCAGCGCCGCGCCCAACTGGCCGGTGCCAAGCTCCTTGTAACCTACCGCTTTAACATCGCCATTCTCTTCCGCCTGGATGAGGATCACCGGTGTTTCCTTGCCGGTGCCTTCGTCGACATGCATGGCGTACTGCGGGATATCCAGCTTGATCGGCGTGCCTGCCGCCTTGCCCTTCACATTGATCAGAAACGCCGCACAACCGGTGTCCACATCCTGACTGGTAGCGGAGCGACCGCTGACGAAGCAGGTGTCGGGCAGGTCGGGCCAGGTGATGGCTTCGGCGAGGGTCAATGGGGACGTTAATGCCAGGCCGGCGAGAAAAAGCGTGCGCACGTTGGTCTTGTCTCTGGATAAAGTCAGTAATGGCATTTTCTACCAAAGCCTTGACGCTTCTGCAACGCGACGCCTCAGGTCAGCCGCCGCATGCCGGTAGCCTTGGCCGCGCTGACATCAAATGTCGCCGTATATTCACAGCCTGCTGCGTGGGCGCAGCGTTCAATCAGGCAGTCGGCGAAATCGGCCCTGGTGCTTGTAAATCGCCGGAGTGCCTGCCAGATAACGTCGGCGTGCTCTACGGTCAGTTCGCGGGTACGCAGCAGCGTCTCCAGGACCGCAACCACTTCACTCTTGGCTGACTGGTAACTGGACTGCAGGACCCACACCAGTTCCATCACTGAAACCAGGCTGACAAAACCCGGCGAGGCAGTGGTGAGCGACTCGATCAGTCTGGATGCCTTTGGCGATTGGACGGGATCATCCTGGGTGACGTAACGCACCAGCACATTGGTATCCAGTCCAATCATCGTGCTTTGGCTCCCTGTGCAGCGATGGCCAGGTTCATTTCTTCGATGCTGACGGGCTTGGCGGGTTTGCGGATCAGCCCTTTGAGGTCCAACACAGTCTTGCTGGCCGCGATGATCGCAAACTTGCCCTCTTCCATTTCGACGAATTCGACCCGGTCGCCAGTGTTCAGCCCAAGTGCGGCCCTGACTTGAACGGGAATGGTTATTTGGCCTTTTGAAGTGAGTGTGGCGGTAGCCATGTTGAAAGCCTCTCTCGTGATACTCCTTACCTTAGGGTAAGGAATAGTGGAGGGCAAGATCCATTGGTCCATAGGTTACTCATCTGGCGTGGGTGGGTCGGAACAGGTAAAACGATAGTCCGAACGTTTCCCGTCGACACGCCTGAAACCAGCCTTAAGAGATACAACATATGACCGACCGCCACCTCATCATCCCCACTTCCATGCACCCCATCGTCGAGCGCGCCGGCTACGTCCCGGCGGTAAAAGTCGGCAAGACCCTGTACTGCGCAGGGCAGGTCGGCCGCACGGAACACCTGGAAGTCATCACCGATCCCGAGGCACAGTTCGTCGCCGCCTGGGAGAGCCTGCGCCTGGTATTGGAGGAGGGGGGCTGTACGTTTGAAGACGTGGTCGACATGACCACCTACCACGTGAACATGAGCGAGCACATGGCGGTTTTCCGTGAAGTGAAAAACCGCCTGTTCCCTCGCGGGTTGTGCGCCTGGACGGTCATTGGCGTATCAGAACTGGCCAACCCAGGCTTGCTGCTGGAGATCAAGTGCGTAGCGGTTCAGCGCTGACTCACTGCACCACGCGGTAGCACGGCACGTAGGCGGCGCCGCCTGGCAGTTTCATCCGGTGCTGCTCTACGAACGCCTTCAGCAACTCATCTAGCGGTTTCATGATCGCCGGGTCGCCATGAATCTCATACGGCCCGTTCTGCTCGATCAGGCGGATGCCCTTGTCCTTGACGTTGCCGGCCACAATCCCCGAGAACGCCCGGCGCAGGTTGGCCGCCAGTTCATGGGGCGGCAGCGCGTGGCTCAGTTGCAGGCTGGCCATGTTGGCGTGGGTCGGGTCGAACGGGCGCTGGAAGCCCTCGTCGATCTTCAGCAGCCAGTTGAAGTGGAACGCGTCGTTGCGTTCGCGGCGGAACTGTTTGACCGCTTTCAAGCCGGCGGTCATCTGCCGGGCCACCTCAGCCGGGTCGTCAATGATGATCTGGTAGTGAGCCTGGGCCGCTTCGCCCAGGGTCGCGCCGACGAACGCGTGCAACTGTTGCAGGTACGGCGCGGCGTGTTTCGGCCCGGTGAGGATCACCGGGAACGGCACGTCGCGGTTGTCCGGGTGCATCAGGATGCCCAGCAGGTACAGGAACTCTTCGGCGGTGCCGGCGCCGCCCGGGAAGATGATGATGCCGTGGCCGACGCGCACGAAGGCTTCCAGGCGCTTTTCGATGTCCGGCAAAATCACCAGCTCATTGACGATCGGGTTCGGCGCCTCGGCGGCGATGATCCCCGGCTCGGTCAGGCCCAGGTAGCGCCCGCCGGTAATGCGTTGCTTGGCGTGGGAAATGGTTGCGCCCTTCATCGGGCCTTTCATCACGCCGGGGCCGCAGCCGGTGCACACGTCGAGGCTGCGCAGGCCGAGTTCGTGGCCGACTTTCTTGGTGTATTTGTATTCTTCGGTATTGATCGAGTGCCCGCCCCAGCACACCACGATCTTCGGCTCGACGCCCGGGCGCAGGGTACGGGCGTTGCGCAGCAGGTGGAACACGTAGTCGGTGATGCCCTGGGAGCTGCTCAGGTCGATGCGCTGGCTGTCCAGTTCGTTTTCGGTGTAGACGATGTCACGCAGGGCGCTGAACAGCATCTCCCGGGTACTGGCGATCATTTCACCATCGACGAACGCGTCAGCCGGTGCATTCAACAGTTCCAGGCGCACGCCACGGTCCTGCTGGTGGATGCGCACTTCGAAATCTTTATAGGCGTCGAGGATGGTCTTGGCGTTGTCGATGTGCGCGCCGGTGTTGAGGATGGCCAGGGCGCATTGACGGAAGAGGGTGTAGATGCTGCCGGTACCGGCTTCGCTCAGTTGCTGGACTTCACGTTGCGACAGCGTTTCAAGGCTGCCTTTAGGGCTTACGGAGGCATTGATGACTTGTCTTTGGGGCATTCTGATTCCCTGAAAGCACAGCCACCGGACCATGCATGGCCAGTGGCTTGAGGATAGTGCGCGCCGTTTTCGGTCGCATTGGACTGGCATTTTCCCCGGCACTGGAGCCGAGCGCAAACACCGTCGCGCACCATCATGCCGCAGAAGTTACTGAATCAGCTTCCAGTTTTTGTAGAAAAACCGACGCAGGGTAAAGACTGCTCCGGCAAAGCCCGCGATCAGGCCGTTGAGCACCGACGGCACCAGGGTTGGCCGCACGATGTCGATGAACAGGCAGTAGCGCTTGGCGTCGTTCTTGTTGAAGGAGGCATGCATCAGCGTGTCATCGAAGATAAACAGCGGATCATCGTGCCAGTAGTGTTTGTGCTTGCCGACCTGGATGTAGACGCCATCGTGATGGGGCGCCGGTGCCATGTTGTAGAGCACGCGGAACATCATGCGCAGCGGGCCGAAGTGAAACGAGGTGGAACGGTTTTCGTTGAATACCGACACGCCGATGGTTTTCACGTAGGGCAGTTTTTCCCGCAGTTGCGGGATATCCAGGGTGGTCTCGATCGGGCGGCCGTACCACTGGAAAAACAGCATGCCGCGTTTTTTCTCGGCCATGCGCTCGTCCAGGTACTGAATGATCTCGTCTTTGTTGGCCATGGCGTCGTCGATCACCTTTTGCAGGTCTTCGCGCCAGGCCGGCGGCAGGTCGTTCATTTTATAAACGTGGCGATTGCGCTGGCTCATCAGGTCAAACAGCGTGTTGAACGGCGCCAGCAACCAGGTATTGCGGCCGTTGCCGATGAAATACTTCTTGATGGTCGCGCCGTCGTACAGGCCATTGCGCAGGAAATCGTACAGGCCGCAGAACACCACCAGCAGCAGAAACACCAGGGTGGTCTTGGGGAAACAATAAATGAACAGCAAGACGCCAAGGACCCAGGCGGCGGACGCCAGGCGTTTGCGGATGACACTCTTACTCATGAAACTGGGCTCCATCGGGCAGTTTTCGATTGCTTCAAAACCGTCTGCGATTGACTGGCCGGCCAGGCAAAGGAGTCAGTCAACCCGTGGGGCATCATGCCTGAGCTGAAACATATCGAAATAATATGGTCATGATAGGGTGTTATCGCCCTCACGTGGCGTTTTAAATGCTGGAAATTTGTGAAGTCACTGCACAGATTTTTACCGCTGTCCCCCTAAAATGCCTCGGCGGATGGCCAGGCTGGCGGTGTTGCGGATAGCATTTTGTGAACAGAAGATTTGCGACTATCGTGACGCTTCGGTTTTCCGGGCGTCATAGACCCGTACGATTGACGCTGTAATGGCCACCATTGGCCTTCGGCACCTTGGAAGAGGCAGAAATTTTATGATCATCAAACCGCGGGTTCGTGGCTTTATCTGTGTGACCGCTCACCCGGTTGGCTGTGAAGCGAATGTCAAAGAGCAGATCGACTACGTGACCGAACACGGTGCCATTGAAGGCGGCCCGAAAAAGGTGCTGGTCCTCGGGGCTTCCACCGGCTACGGCCTGGCCGCGCGCATCAGCGCTGCCTTTGGCTGCGGCGCCGACACCCTGGGCGTGTTTTTTGAGAAAGAAGGCGAAGAAGGCAAGCTCAGCTCTGCCGGCTGGTACAACAGCGCCGCCTTCGAGAAGTTTGCGCTGGAAAAAGGCCTGTACGCCAAGAGCATCAACGGCGATGCGTTCTCTGACGAGATCAAGCGCCTGACCATCGAAACCATCAAGAAAGACTTGGGCAAGATCGACCTGGTGGTCTACAGCCTGGCCGCGCCACGCCGTACCGACCCGCAAGGCGTGGTGCACAACTCCACCCTGAAGCCGATCGGCAAGGCTGTGACCCTGCGCGGCATCAACACCGACAAGGGCGTCGTGGTCGACACCACCCTCGAACCGGCCACCCAGGAAGAAATCGACGGCACCGTGAAAGTCATGGGCGGCGAAGACTGGCAGCTGTGGATCGACGCCCTGCGTGACGCCGACGTGTTGGCCGAAGGCGCCAAGACCACTGCGTTCACCTACCTCGGCGAGAAGCTGACCCAGGACATCTACTGGAACGGCTCCATCGGCGAAGCCAAGAAGGACCTCGACAAGAAAGTCCTGACCCTGCGCGAAAACCTCGCGGCGCTGAAAGGCGACGCCCGTGTGTCGGTACTCAAGGCAGTAGTGACCCAGGCCAGCTCGGCGATCCCGATCATGCCGCTGTACCTGTCGTTGCTGTTTAAAGTGATGAAAGAGCAGGGCACCCACGAAGGTTGCATCGAGCAGGTCTACGGCCTGTTCAAGGACAGCCTGTATGGCAAAGAGCCCAAGCTCGACGCCGACGGCCGCCTGCGCGCCGACCTCGCGGAACTTGAGCCTAAGGTTCAGGACGCGGTAGCGGCCCTGTGGAATCAGGTCTCCGATGACAACGTCAACGAGATCAGCGATTTTGCCGGCTACAAGGCGGAATTCCTGCGCCTGTTCGGTTTCGAGATCGACGGCGTGGACTACGACGCTGACGTGAATCCGACCGTGAAGATCAAGGGCCTGATTCAGGCTTAAGCGTTTGCGGTAACGAAGAAGCGGCCTCCAGGGGCCGCTTTTTTGTGCGCGTCATGCCAGACTGCGGCCGTTATCACACCCACGCTAACGGAGGATCTACATGACGATTCGTGCAGTCGTTTTTGATTTCGGCGGTGTCCTGTTCGACTGGAACCCGCACCATCTCTACCGCCAGCTGATTACCGACGACCGGGAGCGCCAACGGTTCCTGGACACCGTCTGCACCCAGGCCTGGAACACCGAGCAGGACGCCGGGCGCAGCCTGGCTGAGGGCACCCGCGCGCTGATCGCCGAACATCCGCAGCATGCACCAATGATCCAGGCGTACTACGACCGCTGGCACGAGATGCTGCGTGGTTCATTGCCGGAGGGCGTGGCGATACTCGAAGCGTTGCATGAGGCGAAGATGCCGCTGTTCGGCCTGACCAACTGGTCCGCCGAGACCTTTCCCTATGCCCGCGCCCACTATCCCTTCCTGCAGTATTTTCGCGACATCGTGGTGTCCGGCGAAATCAAGCTGATCAAGCCCGATCCTGCTATTTACCACGCCAGCCTGGCGCAGGTGCGCGCCCATTTGCCGGATATCCAGCCGGGTGAAGTGGTGTTTATTGACGACGTAGCCGGCAATACCGAGGCGGCCACTGCGCTGGGTTGGCAGGGGATTCACCACGTGTCTGCCGCGCAGACCCGTGAGCGCTTGATCGAGCTGGGGGTGAGCCTCTAGCGCGCCCATTTCTCCATGACGAAGTCCACAAACGCCCGCAGCTTGGGCAGGCGATAGCGGTCCTGGGCGTACAGCAAATGCATGGGCCGGCTGGGCAGTTGGTAGTCCGTCAGTAATGCCACCAGTTTCCCGGCCCGCAGGTCTGGCTCGACCAGGGCGTCAGGCAGCATCACGATGCCCATGCCTTCCAGGGCAGCCTGGCGCAAGGCCTGCGAACTGTTGATGGTCAATGAGCCGGAAACCGGAATTTCCACTTCGCCCTCTGCACCGCGCATTCGCCACAATTTGTCGGCGTTGCGCCAATCGTCGGTCGCCGGGTAAGCGAACGCCAGGCAGTCATGTTGCTGCAGGTCATCGGGGCGTTGAGGTGTGCCACGGCGCGCCAGGTACTCCGCAGAGGCGCAGAGGGTGATGGTGTAATCCTGCATGGGGCGGGCAATCAGGCTTGGAGCGTCCAGGTCGCCCAAGCGGATGGCCACGTCGAAGCCGCTGTCGACCATGTCCATCCGCTGGTTGCTCAGCACCACGTACAGCTTGATCTGTGGGTAGCGCTGGGAAAATTCGCTGAGCGCCGGTGCCAGGCGTTCGGTGCCAAAGGCCGGTGGTGCGGTGATCCGCAGCAGCCCCTTGGGCACGTCACTGTTGGCTTGTTCGGCCATCTGCTCGGAGTCGGCCACCAGGCCCAGCACCTCCAGGCAACGCTGGTAATAAATCCCGCCAAACTCGGTCAGGCTTTGCTTGCGCGTGGTGCGCTTGAGCAGGCTGACCCCCAGCCTTTGTTCCAGCGCGCGCAGGTGATTGCCGACCATGGTGGTGGACATGCCGCACGCCTGCGCCGCCGCCGTCATGCTGCCGGCTTCCACCACTTTTACGTACACCGTCATCGCCTGGAACAGATCCATTATCAAACCCTGATTTAAAGTGATCGCAGTGTTGTGCAGTTTATCCAGCTCGGGTGGCTAACGATACTGGTGCCATCACTACGATGCACTGGAGCCTGATGCCATGACCGCCGCCTGCCTGATGACCACTTATCAACCGTCGCCCCTGAGCTTTACCCGTGGCCTTGGCACGCGCCTGTGGGACCAGCAGGGCCGTGAATACCTGGATGCGGTGGCAGGTGTGGCGGTGACCAACGTCGGTCATTCCCACCCGCGGCTGGTAGCGGCCATCAGTGAGCAGGCCGGTTTGCTGCTGCACACCTCCAACCTCTATAGCATCGACTGGCAGCAGCGCCTGGCCCAGCGCCTCACCCGGCTCTCCGGGCTGGACCAGGCGTTCTTCAACAACTCCGGTGCCGAAGCCAACGAAACGGCGCTGAAGCTGGCCCGGCTGCATGGCTGGAAAAAGGGCATCGAACAGCCGCTGGTGGTGGTGATGGCGAATGCCTTTCACGGGCGCACCCTGGGCACCCTGTCCGCCAGCGACGGGCCGTCCGTGCGGTTGGGATTTCAAAAACTGCCGGGGGACTTTATCAAGGTCGGCTTCGGTGACTTGAAGGCGCTGGAGGCCGTGACCCGGGAGTTTGGCCCGCGCATTGTTGCGGTGCTGCTTGAGCCGATCCAGGGCGAAAGCGGCGTGCAAGTCGCGCCGCCGGGCTATCTGAAAGCCTTGCGCGAGCACTGCAGCCGGCAAGGCTGGTTGTTGATGCTCGATGAGATCCAGACCGGGATCGGCCGCACGGGGCGCTGGTTTGCTTTCCAGCATGAAGGCATCGTGCCTGACGTGATGACCCTGGCCAAAGGCCTCGGCAACGGTGTGCCGATTGGCGCGTGCCTGGCCCGGGCCGCTGTTGCGCAACTGTTTACCCCCGGCAGCCACGGCAGCACCTTCGGCGGCAACCCGCTGGCCTGCCGTGTCGGTTGTACGGTGCTGGAGATCATCGAAGAACAAGGCCTGCTGGACAACGCGGCGCAACAGGGTGAGCGGCTGCTGGCGCGCCTGCGGGTGGAATTGAACGAGCATCCCCGGGTGCTGGCGATTCGCGGGCAGGGGCTGATGATCGGCATCGAACTGGCAACACCTCACCGCGACCTGGCCCAGCGCGCGGCGCAAGAGCATGGCCTGCTGATCAACGTCACCCGGGGCAAGATCATCCGCCTGCTGCCGCCGCTGACCATCGATGCCAAGGAAGTGGAGATGATCGTACGCGCACTTTCCCGGCTTCTGGACTAAACACGGATGAGGCTGACGCGGAGCGTCACTGGCTGCATTCCCACGCAGAGCGTGGGAACGATCAGTCAAACGGGGTAGCCGGAGCCCACCTGCACCCCGTTCAGCCATTCCTGATTCAGGGTCTCGGTATCCCCCAGGTAATCCAGCAACCAGGCCATGGCCGGCGACAGTTTGTTCTGTGCCCAGGCCACGCACGACGGGCTGGCAGGGAAGGGCCGGGACAGTTGCAGGGCGCTCAGCTCGCCGCGCTCGATCCACGGCTGCACCAAGTGCGCCGGTGCCATGCCGACGCACAAGCCGTCCCGCAGGCAGTCAATCGCCGAAGCCCAGTGCGGCACCACCAACCGGCGCTGGTTATCCAGGGTCCAGGTGTCGCGCTTGGGCAGGTTGCGCGAGGTGTCGGTCATGCACAGGGAGGCGAAGGGCCGCAATTGGTCATCGCTGAGCAGGCCTTCTTCCGCCGCCAGCGGATGCCGGCTGCTGACCACGCACAGCCAGTTCAGCAGGCCCATGTCGCGAAACGTGAATTGACTGGCCACCGGCACCGCGCTGGTGGCGCCGATCACGATGTCGGTGCGGTCGTCGGCCAGGGCATCCCACACGCCGTTGTACACCTCGTATTCCATCAGCAATTCCACCTCCGGGAACTGCCGATAGAAATCCAGCACCAGTTGCCGGCAGCGCTGCTGTTTGACGATGGAGTCCACCGCGACCTTCAATTGGCCACTCCAGCCATTGGCCACTTGCTGGCATAGCCGACGGGTGCCGAGCATTTTTTTCATGACGCCCCGGGTCTCGTCGACGAACAATTTTCCGGCGGGTGTCAGCTCTACATCCCGATGACGTCGGACAAACAGCGGCACCGCCAGCCATTCTTCGATTTGCCGCACCGTGTAGCTGATGGCCGATGGCACGCGGTGCAGTTCCTGGGCGGCGGCGCTGAAGCTGCCGTGGCGGGCCACCGCATCCACCACATCCAGGGAGTATTCAGACCACATGGGGGTTGCCTTCAAAAATATTGATAAGAGTGTTCAATTATTATCGCTTCACAGGGAAATGCTCAGCTTCATAATAGGCGCCAGTCAGCAAATAGTTTGATGGCAGGTTATACAAGGCTTCAATGAAAAATTCTTTTGGATTCACCTGGTACCTGGCGGGGCTGAGCATGCTCGGCTATCTGGCCATGGATATGTACTTGCCGGCGTTTGGCGCCATGGGCGAGCAACTGCAGATTTCCCCCGGCGCGGTGGGCGCGAGCCTGAGCATTTTCCTCGCCGGCTTTGCCGTCGGGCAGTTGCTGTGGGGGCCGCTATCCGACCGGTTGGGACGCAAGCCGGTGCTGCTTACGGGCCTTTCCCTGTTTGTGCTCGGCTGCCTGGGGATGTTCTGGGTCGAGACCGCACCGCAGCTGTTGGCCTTGCGTTTTGTCCAGGCGATTGGCGTGTGTTCCGCCGCCGTCAGTTGGCAGGCGCTGGTGATCGACCGCTACCCGGCGGACAAGGCCCATCGGGTGTTCGCCGGCATTATGCCGCTGATGTCACTGTCTCCGGCCCTGGCGCCATTGCTGGGAGCGCTGATGCTGAATCACTGGGGCTGGCAGGCGATTTTCGGTGTGTTGTTGGTGGTTTCGCTGCTCCTGCTGCTGCCTACGTTGTTTCTCAGGCCGCTGCCCAAACGCCTGACAACCGACGGCGAACCGTCCCGACTCGGCTATGGGCAATTGCTCAAGTCGCGGGTGTTCACCGGCAACGTGATGATCTTTGCCGCATGCTCGGCCAGTTTTTTCGCCTGGCTTACCGCCTCGCCGTTCATCCTTGGCGGGATGGGCTACAGCCCGAATGACATCGGCTTGAGCTACGTATTGCCAACGCTGTCGTTCCTGATCGGTGGCTACAGTTGCCGCAGTGCGTTGCAGCGGTTCCAGGGCAAGACTTTGTTGCCGTGGCTGCTGCTGGCGTACTGCATCAGCATGGTCGCGCTGTACCTCGTCGCGACCTTGACCGTGCCGACGCTCGCCACCTTGCTGATTCCGTTCTGCCTGATGGCCCTGGTCAATGGCGCCAGCTACCCGATCGTGGTGGCGAATGCACTGATGCCGTTTGCGGAAAATTCCGGCAAGGCGGCGGCATTGCAGAACACCTTGCAGTTGGGGTTGTGCTTCCTGGCGAGCCTGATCGTGTCGTCGATGATCGACCAGCCGCTGTTGATCACTGCGATCGTGATGCTGGCGACCGCGCCATTGGCCGTGTTGGGCTACTGGCTGGCGCGGCCGAAGGTTGACGATGGCGATGCCGACCTGGTGCGCGCCCGCTAGAACGTCACTTCCATGTTCACCGTCGGCGTTGACGTGCGGCTACCCCGGCCGCCGTCCACGCCGAACTTGTTATGCCAATACTCATAGCCGACGCCCAGGTAGAGATTGGGCTTGACGCTTTTGCCCGGGCGCACCGCCACCATCAGCGCGGTGCGCATCAGGGTTTCCGGCGCGGTGTCGCGGCCATGGAAGTCTTCGCCCTTTTCCCCGACGTGATTGATAAACCCCTGAAACTTCGCCCCGTGGTTGCCGATATCGAAAGGCCGCATCCAGGTCAGGTTAAGCATGTAGGTATCGTCGAAGGTGTGATCGGGTTCTTTCGCGCCAGGGATGCCGGAATGGTTTCTTTCCTTGTAGTACATCAGGCTCAGGTCCAGCACGCCGACGGTGTTGAACTTCAAGGTCGGGCCAATCACCAGCGCGCGTTTTTTCGCCGACGCCAGGTTGTTGTTGCGGTTGGCATCAAAGCCGAAGGTCAGTGCGTAATCCTTGATCACCCCGGTGCCCAGCGGCACATCGAATACCCGTGAGGCGTACAGCTGGTGCCGGTACACCGCATACACTTCGCTGCCGCCGTGGTCGGTACCCTTGCGCGGGTCGCGGCTGTCGGACAGGAACACATCGAGGTTCAGGTAGTTGCTGCCGTACTGGTAGCCGCTGGCGTGGGTGAAGCTGTAGATGCGCTTGCTGAATTCATCCGGGTTGTTCGGGTTGGTGAACTGCTGGCCGTAGCGAAATCCCAGGCTGTTGTTCATCCATTCCAGCGCGACAGCCTCCCCGCCGCCGAACAATGTGAGTAATACGGTTGCGCCGTGCAGTGCCTTTTTCATTGTTTTAATTCCTTTGGCGTTTTGGCTCATGGCGACCGCGCAAGGGTCGCCGGGCGCAGTATCGGCACATCCGTTGTAGGTTCCAAAGAACAGAATCTCGCCTGGGCCGATGCCGAAACGGCAGCACTGAAACTGGCCTGAGAGTCAGGAAATACGCGGCGCCCAGGGTGTTTCCTGATGTTCGCGCAAACTGATTTCTTCACTGAGCAGATGGGCCATGGCTTGCACCGCCATCGGCAAGTCCCGGTCTTTGCGGGCGTACAAGCCCAGGTCGCTGAAGATCCCGCCCTGGTCGCTGAGCGGAATGTGCAGCAGTTCACCGCGGGCTAAATCCACCTCCACGCCAATGCGCGTCTGGAACGCGATGCCCAGTTGCTGGCGCGCCAATTGCCGGGCCAGCTCCATCGAGTTGCTGTGCAGCAGTGGCTTGTTCGTCGCCGCCGAACGCTTGTGCAGCGGTGCGATCAGGTGGTGAACCGAGAGCTCGCTCTTGGCCTGGATCACCCCGTGTTCACAGCAGCGCGCGTAACTCACGCTGCTTTCACCGGCCAACGGATGCCCCGGTGCCATCAACGCCCCCAGGCGGAAATGGCCGACACACACCTGGATGGTTTCGCTGCTACGCGGTAAGGCAAAGGCCAACCCCAGGTCAGCCTGGCCGTTGACCACCGCACCGGGAATCGATTGCGAACCTTGTACCGTGACGCCAATGGTCACTTTCGGATAACGCTCACGCATGCGCTTGAGGGCGGCGGGCAGCAGCTCCACAGTGGCGCCTTCCACCGTGGCGATTTCCACGTGGCCGGTCTGCACACCGTTCAAGCCATCCAGTTCACCGCGCACGCGCTCCACGTCCTGCAACAGGAAACTCACGTGGCGGGTCAGGATTTCCCCGGCCGCCGTCAGGCGCAGGCCGCCGGGCAGGCGCTCGAACAGCGCCGCGCCCACCTCGTCTTCCAGCTTGAGGATCTGCCGGTTCACCGCCGAAGACGCCACGTTCAGGCGGCGCGCGGCTTCGCGGATCGAGTGGCAGCGGCGAACCATGTCGAAGTAGTAAATCGCCGGGGCGTGGATGCGCAGCTTGCGGTTGAGCATTTTTTTCAAGTCCTTGTGCGCAGCGCTTCGAGCCACGGGGCAGGGCGGCTGAATGGATTTTTGTAACGGCGTTCAGGGTGTTCTTGTGAAAATGATTGTATACAACTCTATGGACATCCAATCTTTCTATTGCATACAGTGAGTGCACAACAAAAACAGAGAACCCCTCACCATGACTATCCCGAAGGCGTCACCGCAGCGGCCAGAAGATGAGAATCTCGGCGTCGCGGCCAACATGGCTTACGGCCTGCAGCATGTGCTCACCATGTACGGCGGCATCGTGGCTGTACCGTTGATCGTCGGCCAGGCGGCCGGGTTGTCGCCGGCCGATATTGGCCTGCTGATCGCTGCCTCGCTGTTTGCCGGCGGCTTGGCCACGCTCCTGCAAACCCTGGGCCTGCCGTTTTTCGGCTGCCAGTTGCCGCTGGTGCAAGGGGTGTCCTTTGCCGGGGTGGCGACCATGGTGGCGATTGTTGGCAGCGACGGTGCGGGTGGCATCCCGGCGATTCTCGGGGCGGTGATGGCCGCCTCCCTGATAGGCCTGCTGATCACCCCGGTGTTCTCGCGAATCACCAAATTCTTCCCGCCGCTGGTCACCGGGATTGTGATCACTACCATCGGCCTGACGTTGATGCCCGTCGCCGCCCGCTGGGCCATGGGCGGCAACAGCCGCGCCGCAGATTTCGGCAGCATGCCGAACATCGGCCTGGCGGCGCTGACCCTGGTACTGGTATTGCTGCTGAGCAAGATCGGTAGCGCGACCATCTCGCGACTGTCGATCCTGCTGGCGATGGTGATCGGCACGGTTATCGCGGTGTTCCTCGGCATGGCTGACTTCTCCAGCGTGACCCAGGGCCCGATGTTCGGCTTTCCCACACCCTTCCATTTCGGCATGCCAACCTTCCATCTCGCGGCGATCATTTCCATGTGCATCGTGGTCATGGTGACCCTGGTGGAAACCTCGGCGGACATTCTTGCAGTGGGTGAAATCATCGACACCAAGGTCGACTCCAAGCGCCTCGGCAATGGCCTGCGTGCGGATATGCTGTCGAGCATGTTTGCGCCGATCTTCGGCTCGTTCACCCAGAGTGCGTTTGCACAGAACGTCGGGCTGGTGGCGGTTACCGGGGTCAAGAGCCGTTATGTGGTCGCCACCGGTGGGATATTCCTGGTGATCCTCGGCCTGCTGCCGTTCATGGGGCGGGTGATTGCGGCAGTGCCGACTTCGGTGCTGGGCGGGGCCGGGATCGTGCTGTTCGGCACCGTGGCTGCCAGTGGTATTCGGACCTTGTCCAAGGTTGATTACCGCAACAACATGAACCTGATCATCGTCGCCACTTCCATCGGTTTTGGCATGATCCCGATTGCGGCCCCGAGTTTCTACGATCACTTCCCGAGCTGGTTCGCGACCATTTTCCATTCGGGGATCAGTTCGTCGGCGATCATGGCGATCCTGTTGAACCTGGCGTTCAACCACTTCACTGCGGGCAACTCGGACCAGCAGTCGGTGTTTGTCGCCGGGACGGAACGCAGCCTGTGCTTCCAGGATGTGGCGGCGTTGCGGGACGGGGATTACTTCAGCGGCGGCAAGCTGTTTGATGCCGAGGGCAAGGAGATTCCGTTGCTGGAGGAAGTGCCGAAGAGAGCGGCCGTGCACGGCAGGGCACAGACCAGCGAGGTGTAACAGCCACAAAGAGTCCAATGTGGGAGCGGGCTTGCTCGCGAAGGCGGTGTGTCAGTCGCTAAATATGCTGACTGATCCACCGCCTTCGCGAGCAAGCCCGCTCCCACATTTTGATCTCAGCCAGTCTTGAGCGTTCTGTGGGGCACGGAACAAGCCTCATCCAAAAACTGCACCACCGTCCCCATGCACGCCTGCCGCTCTTCAACATGCGGCATGTGGCTGGAGTCTTCGAACAGCGCCCAGCGCACATCGGCGATCTCATCCAGGAACGGCTTGACCACCAGCGGCGTGGCCTCGTCATGGCGACCGGAAATCACCAGGGTCGGCACATTGACCTTCGACAGCCGGCCGATCACGTTCCAGTCTTTCAAGCTGCCAATCACATGGAATTCCGTCGGGCCGCTCATGGCGTGATACACCGTCGGGTCCGAATCCACCTGGGCGAATGTGCGGGCGACTTCTTCCGGCCACGGATTGACCCGACACACGTGCTGGTCATAGAAAATCCGCGAGGCGGCCAGGTATTCAGGGTCCTGGTAGGTGCCGGCCTGTTCATGCTTGAGCAAGGTCTCGTGCACGCCTTCAGGCAGTAGCTTGCGCAGGCGGTTGGCCTCGGCAACCCAGGTACGCATGCAGGTCGGCGAGTTGGCCGGAATAAATGCACGCAGGCCCTTGGGTTGCAGGATGGCGTGTTCGCTGCCGAGCATGCCGCCCCAGGATTGACCCAGGATCGCGTAGTTGTTGCTGATCTGCAGGTGGTCCAGCAGGTTGTCCAGTTCTTCGAGGAACAAGCCGACGGTCCAGAATGAAGGGTCTTTGTCAGGCAGGTGGGTGGAGCGGCCGTTGCCCAGTTGGTCGTAGTGAATGACCGCGTGGCCACTGGCGGCTACGTCCTTGTAGGCATCGACATAATCATGGGTACAACCCGGGCCACCATGGAGGATGACCAGCGGTGTGAGGCCGCTGTCCAGGTCGCCGGTTACCCGATACCAGGTCTGGTAGTCGCGAAAGGCCGCATAGCCTTCGCGGATTGTTTCGATGAATTCCATTTCGTGCCCTGCCCTGAGAAAAAGTGATCAGGTACACGATAGTCGGCACAGAAAGTTTAAGTAACTAGCAAAACAGCTAGGTTTTTCCTTCGGATCAGTCTTCCAGCAGCCGGTAATGAGTGGCCCTTACCACCGCTTGCACCCGGTTCTTGGCCCCCAGTTTGTGCATGGCCGACGCCAGGTGCAGGGTAACCACTGCCAGGGAGCGGCTCAATTGCGTGGCGATTTCGGCGGCGGTCAGGCCGTCGGCGGCCCATTTCAGGCATTCGCGCTCACGCTTGGTCAGGCGGATATGCGGGTAGGAGCGCAGTTCCTTGCTGAAAAGCGGGTAGGCCGCTTCCTGCAAGGCGTGGGTAATCAGGCTGAATTCCGACAGCGTCTGGCGTGCGTCCTGCAACACGGCGCTGGCCTTGCCGGTGCGCAGGCCGGTCAGCGAGGCGAAGCCGCCACGGGGCAAATGGATCGGCACGCTGACGCCGCAGGTCATCTGGCGGTCGTGCAAGTAGCTGGAAACCGGGGCGTGGCAGGGGTCGATGATTTTTTGCAGCGCGGTATCGGCCTTGGCCTCGTAGGACCACACAAATGGTGAAACCGTCGACAGTGCGAGGTGTTGCACCGGATCGATCTGATAAAAGCCGGAACTGCACCACAGGTTGTACCAGTCGGGCGGGGTATTGCGCAGTTGCAGCACAGAAGGGGTGATCAGTGCACCATTATGGTCAATGGGCACGGGGGTGTAGTCGTAGACCAACGCATCAAAACCCAGGTCCTGGGCCAATACGAGGGTGTTGTCCATCTGTTCATCCAGGCTCCTGCCGGGGATGAGACGGTCATTAAACGCAGTTAGCCTGGCCAGCATCCGTTCTGCTCCCGATTTCATTTGAATCTCGTCTTGCTGCAAGTAGAATGCCACGCCCCGGCGAAGGACTGCCAGACCAAACCTATAAGAATTACCAGGTTATGGACACGCGGCATCCTCGGTAGTGTTGGCCTCTAAACGGCCACTCTCCACAGGGCCGACACACAACAAGGAATGTATGCATGTGGCGTGAAATTGCCCCCGACCAGCGGTACAACGTGCAGGTCGATGGCCACAACCTCGTGGCCTATAGCTTTGGCGAAGGCGATGAGGTGTTGCTGTGCCTCAATGGCGGCCCCGGGCTGCCTTGCGATTACTTGCGCGACGCCCATGGCTGGCTCAAGGACAACGGCCTGCGAGTGGTTGCATTCGACCAGCTTGGCACGGGCGCTTCAGCCAGACCGACCGATGTTTCGCTGTGGGAAATCAGCCGTTATGTCGAAGAAGTCGAAACCGTGCGCCAGGCCCTTGGCCTTGGCCGCGTGCACTTGCTGGGGCATTCCTGGGGCGGATGGTTGGGCATCGAGTACGCCATTCACTACCCCGATGCGCTGAAAAGCCTGATTCTGGAAAACACCGTCGGCGACATTCCGCACCTGTCCCTCGAGCTGGAACGCCTGCGCGGCGCACTCGGTAGCGAAACCGTGGCGATGATGCAACGCCATGAAGCCATGGGCACCCTCGATCACCCGCAGTACCAGGCCGCCATCACCTTGCTCAACTACCGCCACGTCTGCCGCCTGGACGAATGGCCGGCGCCGGTCCAGCGTTCCCTCGGCGACTGGAACATGGGCCCCTACGAAACCATGCAGGGTCCCAACGAATTTCTCTACATCGGCAACCTCAAGGACTGGAACCGCATCCCCGAGATGGCCGATTTCAAGATGCCGATACTGATCACCACCGGCCAGCACGACGAACTGACCCCGGCCTGCGCCATGCGCATGAAAAGCGCGGCCCGGCACGCCGAGCTGCACGTATTCCCCAACAGCAGCCATATGCCGTTTTACGAAGAGCCCCAGGCATACTTCCCGGTGCTGCTGGACTTCCTCGCTCGTCATCGAGGCTGACGGATGAACCTGGCGCGTTACCGTTTTGTGCTGTCCCGGCCGCTGCAATTGCTGCCGGTGCTGTTTGGCATCAGCCTGATCACCTTTGTGCTGGTGCGCTCGATTCCCGGCGACCCGGCGCGGGCCCTGCTGGGTTCGCGCAGCACCCCGGACGCCTTGCTGAAGATCCGCGCCCAGTACGGCCTCGACCAGCCGCTGTGGCTGCAATATTTCTACTTCCTGAAAAACCTGCTCAAGGGCGACCTCGGCCAGTCACTGCTGTACAAGGTCGACGCGCTGAAACTGATCGTCACCCGCATCGAGCCGACCCTGTTCCTGGTGCTCGGCAGTGTGCTGCTGGCGCTGTTGATCGCCGTGCCGCTGGCCACCGTGGCCGCGCGTAATAAAGGTGGCTGGGCGGATAACCTGATCCGGCTGTTCACTACGGTGGGCCTGGGCATGCCGGCGTTCTGGCTGGGCTTGATGCTGATCCTGTTGCTCAGCGTGCAATGGGGCCTGTTCCCGGTCTCCGGGTATGGGCGCACCTGGCTGGACAAGGCGCACCACATGGTTCTGCCGTGCCTGACCATCGCCCTGGCGCTGTCGGCGGTGCTGGTGCGCAACCTGCGGGCGAGCATGTTGATGGAGTTGCAGGCTGACCACGTTACCGCCGCCCGGGCGCGAGGTTTGTCGGAGGCGGCGGTGTTTCGTCGTCATGTGCTGCCCAATTCCCTGGTGCCGGCGGTGAACCTGCTGGCGGTGAACATTGGCTGGCTGATCAGCGGCACGGTGGTGATCGAAAGCCTGTTTGCGATTCCCGGCATCGGCCAATTGCTGGTGCGCGGCATCTTCACCCGCGACTACATGGTGGTGCAGGGCGTGGCGATGGTGCTGGCCTGTGCCACCGTGCTGGTCAACTTTGTTGCCGATGTGGTGACGGTCACGCTGGACCCGCGAGTGAAGATGCAATGAGCAGCCGCCCATTGATCGCCCCATGGCGCCTGCGCCTGCGCTTTGGTTTTCGCAATGGCCGGCTGACGGCGGCCTGGGGCCTGTTGATTCTGCTGACATGGCTGGCGCTGGCCGTGTTCGCCCCCTGGATCGCACCCTTTGATCCGATTGCGCAAAACACCGATATCAGTTTGCTGGGCCCCAGCCAGGCCCATCCATTTGGCACGGACAACTACGGGCGAGACATCCTTTCGAGGGTAATCTGGGGTGCACGCATCGACCTGCAACTGGCGGTGGTGGGGGTGATCTTTCCGTTCCTGATCGGCACCTTCGTCGGTGCGGTGTCCGGCTACATCGGCGGGCGTTTCGACAGCTTCTGCATGCGGGTGATCGACGTGATCCTCGCGTTCCCTTTCCTGGTGCTGATGCTGGCGATCATGGCCATTCTCGGCCCGGGTTTGAAAAGCTTTTATATCGCCATGGCACTGGTGGGCTGGGTGTCCTACGCGCGGCTGATCCGCTCGCAGATCCTGGTGCTCAAGGAAAGCGACTTCGCCCTGGCCGCCAAAAGCCTGGGCTTTGGCCATGGGCGCATTCTATTCCGGCATTTGTTGCCCAACGCGATGTTCGGCTCGATTGTGTTCTCGATGTCTGACGCAGTGCTGGTGCTGCTCAATGGCGCAGCGGTGAGCTACCTCGGCCTGGGCGTACAACCGCCGACCGCCGAGTGGGGCACCATGGTTGCCGAAGGCCAGGCGTTCATCACTACTGCCTGGTGGATTTGCACCTTCCCGGGCCTGGCCATCGTGACCCTGGCCATGGGCTTCAGCCTGCTGGCCGATGGTGTGGCGCAAGTGCTGGGGGATCGCTCATGAGCCTGTTGCAGGTGCAGGACCTGAGCGTCATCGCCAATAACACCGGGCGCGACGTAACGTTGGTGGACCGGGTGTCGTTCGACCTGGCCGAAGGTGAGATCCTCGGCCTGGTGGGCGAAAGCGGTTCGGGCAAGACCATGGCCTGTCGCGGGCTGATGCGCTTGCTGCCGTCCCCGAGCCTGCGGGTGCAGGGCGGTTCGGTGCGCCTGGCGGGCCAGGACCTTCTGCAGCTGGATGACGCCGGCATGCGCGCGGTACGCGGTGGGCAACTTGGGATGATTTTCCAGAACCCCAGCAGCCACCTCGACCCGTTGATGCGCATCGGCGAGCAGATCGCCGAAGGCATCCGACTGCACCAGGGCGCGTCGAAAAAGGAGGCGCGCTTGCAGGCTATCGAAGTGCTGCGCCAGGTCGGCATTCCCGATCCCCAGGCGCGGATCGACAATTACCCCCACGAGTTTTCCGGCGGCATGCGCCAGCGGGCAATGATCGCGGTGGCCCTTGGCTGCAATCCCAAGGTGCTGATTGCCGACGAACCGACCACCGCCCTCGACGTGACCGTGCAAGCCCAGATTCTGCGGCTGTTGCTGGACCTGCGGGACCAGCGTGGCCTGTCGATCATCATGATCACTCACGACCTGGGCGTGGTGGCGCAAACCTGCGACTCCATCGCCGTGATGTACGCCGGGCGCCTGTGCGAACACGGCAGCAAATACGAGCTGCTGGCACACCCGCAACACCCTTACACCGCCGGCCTGATCGAGTGCCAGCCCGCCACCAGCAGCGGCCACGCCCTGTTGCGCACCATCGCCGGCCAACCGCCATTGCTCGACGCATTGCCCAAGGGCTGCCGGTTCAACCCGCGCTGCCCGCAAGTCGGCAGCTTGTGCACCGAGCTGCTGCCGGAAGGCGCGCGGGTGGCCTGTCACTATCCCCTGGGAGTTCGCCCATGACGTTGTTGCAGGTGAATGACCTTGAGGTGCGTTTCGCCGCCGCCGGCAGCGGCCTGTTCGGCCTGAATAAACAGTGGGTGAGGGCGGTCAACGGGGTGTCGTTGACCCTGGCCGCCGGTGAAACACTGGGTTTGGTGGGCGAGTCCGGCAGCGGCAAAAGCACATTGGGGAGGGCGATCCTGCACCTCAACCCCATCAGCGCCGGGCAGGTGGTGTTTGACGGCATCGACATGGCCCACGCCGGGCCGGTCGATATCGCCCGTTTGCGGCACGAGACGGCGATGATCTTCCAGGATCCCTACGCGGCCCTGAACCCGCGGCTGACCATCGGCGAAACCATTGCCGAAGTCCTGCGGGTGCAGCGCAAGGTGGCGCCAGAAAACATCCCACGCCGGGTCGACGAATTACTCGACCTCGTAGGCCTGCGCCCCGAACTCGCCAGCCGCAAGCCCGGCTCCCTGAGCGGCGGCCAGTGTCAGCGCGTCGGCATCGCCCGGGCACTGGCAGTGGAGCCACGGCTGATCATCGCCGACGAATGCGTGGCCGCCCTGGATGTGTCGATCCAGGGCCAGATCATCAACCTGCTGCTGGAACTGCAACAGCGCATGAACCTGGCGATCCTGTTTATCGCCCACGACCTGGCCATCGTCCGCCGCCTGTGTGATCGGGTGGCGGTGATGTACCTGGGGAAAATCGTCGAGGAAGGCCCGGTGGAGGCAGTGTTCACCACGCCCCGTCACCCCTACACGGCGGCGTTGATCCAGGCGATCCCGGAGATTGATCCGTACCGCCCGCTGCCCAGCGAGCCCTTGCCGGGCGAGCCACCCAGCCCGTTGAGACTGCCCAGCGGTTGCGCCTTTCACCCGCGTTGCCGACATGCACGCGCCGTGTGTGCCGAGGTATTGCCGCCGACTCACGTTGTGCAAACGCATCGGTACAGTTGCGTGCTTGAAGAACCTTTGCTTTGAACCCTTCCTGCCGATCATGAACAACCGCCGTTATAGACAAGGAGTTATGACATGCAATCCCGTCACTTGAAGTTGCTCGCCGCCGCCACACTCACCGCCTGGTCGCTGACCGCCGGTATTGCCCACGCCGCAGGTGTGCTGACCATCGGCTGCCGCGAAGACAGCACCACGTTTGACCCGATCAAAAGCGCGCAGAACCGCGATACCTGGGTGTTCGCCAACGTCTACGACACCCTGGTGCGCGTGGACAACCTGGGCACCAAGATGGAACCGGGGCTGGCAGAAAGCTGGGACATTTCCAAGGACGGCCTGACGTACACCTTCAAGCTGCGTGCCGCGAAGTTCTCGGATGGCTCGCCGATCACCGCCGACGACGCTGCCTTCAGCCTGTTGCGCATCCGCGACAACAAGGCCTCGCTGTGGAGCGACCCGTTCAGCCTGATCAACACCGCCAAGGCCAGCGACCCGCAAACCCTGGTAGTGACCTTGAAAACCCCGGCAGTGGCCTTCCTCTCGCAACTGGCTTCGCCGACGGTGTCGATCCTGTCGGAAAAAGCCATGACCAAGATGGGCGAAGACGCCTACTCGGAAAACCCGGTGACCTCCGGCGCATTTACCGTGGACGAGTGGCGCAAGGGCGATCGGGTGATCCTGAAGAAGAACCCGAACTTCTGGCAGGCCAGCAACGTCAGCCTGGATGGTGTGGAATGGGTCTCCGTCACCGACGACAACACCCGCATGCGCATGGTGCAGAACAATGAGCTGGACACGGCGATCTTCGTCCCGTTTTCCCGGGTTGAAGAGCTGAAAAAAGACAAGAACGTGGTGGTGCACTCCGACCCGTCTACCCGTGAAGATCACTTGTTGATCAACCACGCCCACGGCCTGCTGGCCAAGCCGGAAGTGCGCCAGGCGCTGGACATGGCCATCGANNCCGTGGCCTATTCCTACATCCCAAAAGGCTCGCTGTACCACTACGCCAACAACCTGCAACGCCCGTATGACCCGACCGAAGCCAAGAAGCTGCTGGCGGCTGCCGGCGCCCAGGATTTGAAGCTCAACTATGTGGTCAACGCCGGCAACGAAGCCGACGAGCAGATTGCGGTGATGATCAAGGATCAACTGGCCAAGGTCGGTGTGACGGCCAACCTGCAAAAGGTCGACCCGACCCAAAGCTGGCAGATGCTGGTGGACGGCGATTACGATATTTCGGTGATGTACTGGACCAACGACATCCTCGACCCGGACCAGAAGACCACCTTCGTGCTGGGCCACGACACCAACCAGAACTACATGACCCGCTACAAGAACGACAAGGTCAAGGACCTGGTGGCCGCGGCGCGGATCGAGGCGGATCCGGTCAAGCGTGAGCAGATGTACGTCGACCTGCAGAAAATGGCGAAACAGGATGTGAACTGGATCGACCTGTACTACAGCCCGTACATCAACATCTCACGCAAGAACGTGAGCAACTTCCTGCAAAACCCGCTGGGGCGCTTCACGCTTGAGGAAGTGGTGAAGAACTAAGTTCTAGAGAACACCGCAATACAAATGTGGGAGCGGGCTT
>NZ_JACARS010000058.1:0-104760 GCF_013386485.1 Pseudomonas sp. P7758
GCCTTTTATTTGGGCTTCAATCTCTTCAACTCTGTGGCCTCATCCCTTGGGACATCCCAAACATGAACAACAACAACTCATGATCAGGCTTGGCCGCGACACCGACCTTGGCGATCCGCGGCATCGGGCATTGCTGCCCGACACCCTGCACCGCACTGAGAACTTGTGTCCGGGGCTGCTCCCAGGCAGCCAGGGCCAGGGCAGCTATGCCCAACGCCCCCAACAGAAACAAACCTCGTGCAATTTCTAGCTTCATTACGTTAAACCCTTGATAGCGCTGCCAAACGCCGTCTCGTAAAAGTAGCTCAGTTTTTGCCAGTCCGTAGCATTCCACGACGAATGGCGGCGCAACTGCAACATGTCATGCCGGGCCGCCCGCAAAGCGGTCAAGCGCTGCCGGCACTTCTCGAAATCCAGCAACGCCACCTCAACCTTCGCCGCGTCACCCTCACCCGTCACCCGCACAAAGATATGCTTGATATACAGGCAACCATGCTGCCAACGCCCCTTGTGCATCCGCGCCAACGTACCCGCGAGTTCCTTGAGCAAACGCTCATGCACCAACTCGCCATACTGCTCACGACCACCGGCGGCGTACCAGTTTTCGATCTCGTCGAAACCGTCCAGCGACGCCGTGACCAACAACGCCTTCCATTGGTGCTCAGGATCGCGGCGGGCCTCGCAGAACACCAACTCCGGCACGCGTACATCCAGCAAGCGCAGGCCCTTCAGGGCGTCACGCTCACGCAACACAGTGGGGCGCCCAAACGGATGGAGCCAACTACGGTAGATATGACCGGTCTGGCGCTTGCTGTAGAGCAAACGCCCATTGGTGCCCGTCACCCGTTGCACACCACTTTCACCGCCGCGACGACGATTGGGCTCTTCGACCCACTCGCCCTGCTGGCGCCAGAAATAATCAAATCGCTCCTCGGGAGCTACTTCACTACCTGGTAAACACTCGACAGCCATCCTGTTACCTCTTGCGCAATACATACACTCGCCACATGGCGTAGAGCGGTATGAAGTCCAGAGATTCCTGAACACGGAAACCGGCTTGTTCAAACTCTGCCTCAACAGTAGCAGCCGGTAACACAAACCGATTTTGGTAACCTTCCTGCTCACCTTTGTTGCGACGCCGCACTTCGGCACGCTTGCGTTTCCAGGCCTTGAAATTGCCGTCCACCCACAGCGAGATAATCACGCTGTCACGGGTAACACGCTGAAATTCGCGCAGTATTGCCAGCCTGTGCTCGGGGTCACCAATGTGGTGCATCAAGCGCATGCAGAAAATACTGTCGACCGCATTATCTGGCAAATCGATATCAAAGGCAGACGTTTGCAAGGGGCGTACCCGTTTCACCACATCCGCCGGCTGGGCGACGGTGGCAATCTTCAACATCGACGCGGAGTTGTCGGCACCGATGATCACGCGGTTGGGCTTTTCGGCCAGCAACGGCCAGAAACGCCCGGCACCACATGGCAGGTCCAGCACCAGGCCAGGCTCACCGGCCATGGCCAGCGCACCACGGGCCAATTGCTCGTCGCGTTTGTGGGACAACCGGCGAGCCAGATTGTCCTGGTGTTTGAGTAAATAATTCTGCGCGTGCTGATCGTCGTACTTTTCGGAAAATTCGAGCTTGATCGGGGTAGGCATCACCGGGTCTCCAGTTACTGATGCCTACAACCTTAAAAAGAATCCTGTGATCAACAGGTCAACACGTTGTGAAAAACTTGTCCTGTCGAATCGTATACATTACAAAACTTTGCAGACACAAGTCGTGGCATGATGCCATCTTCGGCGAAAATCAGGAAGTCTGCCGCAGCTTAGCGGCAGGGCAGGCATCAGGCTTTGACTTGACTCAATTCGACGTGAAAGCGGCAGCCGTTGGGCTCCATGGTGCTGAGGCTGACGCTCCAACCCTGGTTCTCGCAGATGCGCTGAACCAAGGACAAACCCAGGCCGAGGCCTTCACCGCGCTTTTCACTGCCACGCACAAACGGTTCGAACATCGCTTCGCGCTTGTCCTCGGGAATGCCCACGCCAGTGTCTTCCACCACAAAACCGCTCGGTTCCAGGGTAAGGCGGATCAAGCCATGCTCGGTGTAGTGCAGGGCATTACGCAACAGGTTGCCCATGACCGCGTGCAGGAAGGTCGCGTTGTAGCGGGTATCCAGTGGATTGCCCGGTTGATAGATCAGCTCAAGGCCTTTGCGCTCGATCGGCTCACGCCAGATCCCCAGCAAGTCCTCGGCCACCTGGGCCAGGTTGGCCTGGGGCGACATGCCGGCCTCCTCGCGCTGGGCACGAGCCAGCATCAGGAAGGTCTGCACCAGTTCGCGCATTTCTTCACAGGCCCGCGCAATGCGCTCGACCTGCTTGCGGCCGCGCTGGTCAATCGCGGGGTTCTCCAGCAACAGTTCGCAGGAGCTGGCGAGCACCATCAGCGGGGTGCGCAATTCGTGGCTCACGTCACTGGTAAACAGTTGCTCCCGGGACAATGCCTGGCGCAAACGGCCCAGGGTGGCATCGAAGGCCACAGCCAATTCGCCGACTTCATCCGCGGCGTAATCCGGCGCCAGCGGTGGTGCCAGGCCAAGTAACTGGTCGCGGTGCCGCACCTGGCGGGCCAGGCGTACGACCGGCGCCATTACCTTGCGCGCCAGTACCCAACCGAGAAATACCGCCAGCGCCAGGCTGAGTACAAACCCCACCAGCACGACAGCAAACAGCACGCGCTCGCGTTCTTCAAAATCGCTCTGGTCTTGCAGCAGGACATAACGGCGACCGTCAACGATTTCGACCATCGCGTGGTAGGAAAGCTGTTCGCGGAACACCTCGTGAAAACCGGCGTCGAGGTGGCGCAAGTCCTTGGGCAGTTCAAAATCGCCAGGGCCGCCGCTGAAGTAGAACAACTGGTCGGGCTCGGGGCGATGGCTCCAGTCCTCGACGCTGTCCATCAGCAGCAGCCGTTGCAAGTCACCGCCCAGGCCTGCCGATATGAGTTTTTCTTCCACCAGGTGCACCGTAGCGACGATGCCCATGGCGAAGGCCCCCGCCACCAGCGCGCTCATCAAGGCGAAGGCGATGATGATCCGCTGGGCAAGGCTTTGCTTAAACTCCATCACGACCCTCGGCCAGGCGATAACCCACACCGTGCACCGTTTGCAGCAACGGCTTGGCGAAGGGTTTATCAATCACCTGACGCAGTTGATGGACATGGCTGCGCAGGCTGTCGCTGTCCGGGCAGTCATCACCCCACAGGGCTTCTTCAAGAATCTCACGGCGCAATACATGCGGGCTTTTCTGCATCAGCACCGCCAGCAGCTTCAGGCCGACCGGGTTGAGCTTGAGCAGGCGCCCTTCGCGGGTGACTTCCAGTGTATCGAGGTCGTAGTTCAGGTCACCCACCTGCAAGGCACGGCGCCCGCCGCCCTGGGCACGACGCAGCACCGCTTCGATACGCGCGGCCAGCTCCGACAGCGCAAACGGCTTGAGCAGGTAGTCATCGGCGCCGGACTTGAAGCCCTGCAGCCGGTCATCCAGTTGGTCGCGCGCAGTGAGCATGATCACCGGCGTGTCGCGGCGCGCGTCTTCACGCAGGCGTTTGCACAGGGTGTAGCCATCAATGCCAGGCAGCATGATGTCGAGCACGATCAGGTCGTAATGTTCGGTGGCAGCCAGGTGCAGGCCCGACAAACCGTCCTGCGCACAGTCTACGGTGTAGCCCTTCAGCCCCAGGTAATCGGCCAGGTTGGCCAGAATATCGCGGTTGTCTTCAACCAATAAAATTCGCATGGGCAGTGTCTCCGTACGCGGTAACGGCCGTGTTGGCTCGCGCAGCTTAAGGCCAAGTATGGCTCACGGCTAGGCCTGAAGGCCGCGCCGATTACTGTTTTCAACCGATTGGGGAACTTAACGAGTTTTTCACTATAGGTTCACAAGCTGACTACAGTGTCAGCGCGAAGATCGCGCCCATCGAAAATAAGGAACGTTGACATGGGTTTTCCAAAAACGGCGCCAATGCGCTATTTGCTGTTGGTGACCGGTGCCTGGCTGGTGGTTTTTCTACTGACCCGCAGCGTGCTGCTGGTAACCCATCTGGATGAGGTGAGCGGCAACCTGCTGCCGGTATTCGGCGTAGGGCTGCTGTATGACCTCGGCTTCCTCGCCTATGCCGCCCTGCCCCTGGGCCTGTATTTGCTGCTGTGCCCACCGGGGTTGTGGCGCCTTCGTGGCCATCGCTGGTTCCTGCAGGCGGTACTCACCGTCAGCCTGTTCGCCATGCTTTTCACCAGCGTGGCCGAATGGCTGTTCTGGGACGAGTTCGGCGTGCGCTTCAACTTTATTGCCGTGGACTATCTGGTGTACTCCAAAGAGGTGTTGAACAACCTGCTGGAGTCGTATCCGATCGGCAAGCTGCTGAGCCTGCTGGCGGTGATGGCGATTATCTTGAGCCTGGCCTTGCGTAAACCGTTCAACGCGGCGATGAACTCGCCGTTGCCTGCGATGCGCAAACGCCTGCTCAACGCCCTTGGTTTGTTGGTGGTGGCCGGCCTGAGCCTGCAACTGATCAACCAGGACAGCCCGCGCAGCCAGGGCGGTAACGCCTACAACAACGAATTGGCCAGCAACGGCCCCTATCAGTTCTTCGCCGCTTTCCGTAACAACGAACTGGACTACACCCAGTTCTACAAGAGCCTGCCGGCAGATGTAGTCGCCAAGCAGTTGCGCGCCGAACTCAGCGAGCCCAACGCACGGTTTATCGGCACGGATCCGCTGGATATCCGTCGCGCCATTACCAACCCGGGCACGCTGCGCAAACCCAACATCGTGCTGGTGACCATCGAAAGCTTCAGTGCCAAGTACATGGGCAGCAACGGCGACCCGAATAACCTCACGCCCAACCTCGATGCGCTGCGCAAACAGAGCCTGTACTTCAATAACTTCTACGCCACCGGCACCCGCACCGACCGCGGCCTGGAAGCTATCACCCTGGCCATCCCGCCAACGCCCGGGCGCTCCATCGTCAAGCGTATCGGCCGGGAAAGCGGTTTCGGCAGCCTGGGCCAGCAGCTCAACGCCATCGGCTACGACAGCGTGTTTGTCTACGGCGGCCGGGGCTACTTCGACAACATGAACGCGTTCTTCAGCGGCAACGGTTACCGCGTGGTCGACCAGAGCAGCGTGCCCGAATCCGAAATCAGCTTTAAAAACGCCTGGGGCATGGCCGACGAAGACCTCTATAAACAGACGCTGAAACTGGCGGACGCCGACTACGCCAAGCAGCAACCATTCCTGCTGCAACTGATGACCACCTCCAACCACCGTCCGTATACCTATCCGGCTGGCCGCATTGATATCAAATCCGGTGACGGTCGCGACGGCGCGGTGAAGTACACCGACCATGCCATCGGCCAGTTCCTGGAGGCGGCGCGCCAGAAACCCTGGTTCGACAACACGATCTTTATTTTCGTCGCCGACCACACGGCGGGCAGCGCCGGCAAGGAAGACCTGCCGATGGTCAATTACCAGATCCCGCTGTTCATCTACGCACCCAAGCTGGTAGACGCCGGCGAGAACGCGAAGCTGGCCAGCCAGATCGACCTCGCCCCGACCCTGCTGGGCTTGCTGAACCTGAGCTACGAGTCGACGTTTTTTGGCCGCAACCTGCTGCAGGACAACCCGCTGCCGCCACGGGTAGTGGTCGGCAATTACCAGTACCTGGGGTTGTTCGACGGCAAGGACCTGGCGATTCTCAGCCCGCGCCAAGGCTTGCGTCGGCATGACCAAGCCCTGGGCGACAGCCACGAAATCCGCGTTGGCAGCGATGACCCGTTGATCCAGCGGGCCATCACCTACTACCAGGGCGCCAGTTATGACTACAAGCAACAATTGCTGAGCTGGAGGGTGCCCAAGGACGAGGTTCCCCAAGTGAGTACACGCTAACCAGAATGCCCCGGCCAGGTCTGACCGGGGCTTTTTTTAGGGTCTGAGTTCGCCATGCACGCAATCGCTGTTCGTCCGCTATCCCAACCCCTCAACTTCTGGTTGTGCCTCGGTGTGCCTGCCGTTCTGGCGGTGGCCATGTTGCTGCTGGAGCTGACGTCGCTGGACATGGACATCGCCAGGCTGTTTTACGACGCGTCCGAAGGCGGCTTCGTGGGCCGGCACAGTTTTTTTCTGGAGGACATTCTTCACGATCGCGCCAAGCAGATGGTGATCGTGTTTTCGGTGCTGGCAATCGCCGGGCTTGCCGGGGCCTTTGTCTTTGAGCGGCTCAAACCCTATCGCCGGGAACTGGGCTGCCTGGTGCTGTCGCTGGCACTGGCCACCTCGTTCGTTTCACCGTTGAAGACGGTGACCGGGGTGCAATGCCCGTGGAGCGTCAAGGAGTTTGGCGGCCAGGAGACGTACAGCGAGCTGCTGAGCCCCAGGCCGCCGACCGACAAGCCGGGGCGTTGCTGGCCGGGCGGGCATGCGGCGACCGGGTTTGCGCTGTTTGCGTTGTTTTTTGCCCTGAGGGATCGCCGACCGCGGATGGCGCGCTCGGCGTTCATGTTTGCGCTGGGCCTGGGCACGGTGCTTTCGGTGAGCCGCACGATGCAAGGGGCGCACTTTCTTTCCCACAACGTGTGGACGGCAATTTTCAGCTGGCTGATTTGTTTGGGCGCCTATTACTTCCTGCTGTACCGGCCGGTGAAAACACCGCAGCCCGCCTTCCGCAAGCAGCCCGTGACGCCGTGATGATCAGCCCTTGCCTAGCCGGGGGCAAGGGCGCAACACTCTGCGCACTTTTTGGCAACGATCCTGCTGAGCCATGTCCGATACCCTGTTGCTGATCGAAGACGACCTGCCCCTGGCGGCACTGACGGCCGAGTTCCTGCGCGCCGAAGGCTTTACCGTCGCAGTGGAACACCGTGGCGACCACGCCGCCCAGCGTATCCAGGATGAACAACCGGCACTGTTGATCCTCGATGTGATGCTGCCGGGCATCGACGGTTTTACCCTGTGCCGACAGATTCGCGACCACTACCCTGGGCTGATCCTGATGATGACGGCCCTGGACGAGAACGCCGAACAATTGGTGGGGTTTGCCGCCGGGGCCGACGACTACGTGGTCAAGCCGATCGACCCGCAACTGTTGCTGGCAAGGATCCGCTCGCTGCTGCGCCGCCATCCCCAGGCCCCCCGCAGTTACTACCAGTGGGGCGCTTTTCGGCTGGACCTGAACAACCACTTCGCCTGGCTCGGCGAGGCGCCCTTGCAGTTTTCGGTGGCCGAATTCGAGTTACTCGCCATCTTTGCCCGCCATTGCGGCGTATTGCTCACCCGGGAAAAGCTGCTCCAGCGCCTGCGCGGCCTGGAGTACGACGGGCTGAACCGATCGATTGATATGCGGGTGTCGCGCTTGCGCAAAAAGCTGATGAGCCTTGAGTGCCCCGTGACCATCCAGACCATCACGGCGCAGGGATACCTGTTCGTCGAAATCCCGACGGGGAGCCAGCATGCTGTCTAAAGTCCGCCCGTGGATGGCCATCGCGGCCGGCACCAGCTGGGCCGCCCTCACTTTTTACCTGTTGTGGTTGTGCTCGAACGCCTCGGTGTTTATCGGCGACTACAGTTTTCTGCGGCTGATGGCCGGGCCGGGTTATCTGGTTGCCGAGCAACTCAAGGCCTTGCCCGCCGAACAACGGGAGGCGCGCATCGAGTCACTGCAAGCACGCTTTCAGTACCCGGTGAGCCTGGTGAAAAAGGATGATATCGAGCTGCCGCCTGAAGCTATTGTGATGCTCGACCACCATCAACCGGCGCAGAACAGTGATGAGGACGTCACCTACTTCCCGCTGGACGATGACACGGTGATTCAATTCGGCCCCTTGTGGGGAACCGCCGAAGTGAAGGACCTGCTGCAATATCCGGTGTACTGGGTGACCGCCTGTGTCGCCGGCCTGCCGGTACTGCTGTTTCTCTGGATTGCCCTGCGTGCCCGGCGCAAATACACCCATGACCTCGATGCCCTCAATGCCTGCATTGCTACCCTCGCCCGCTCGCCCAACACGCTGCTGCCCGCGATGAGCCAGGAGTGGGCGCCGCTGCTGCTGACCTTGCAACGGCACGCGCTGGACATCAGCTCGATGGGCGAACGCCACCGGGAGGTTTCCCAGGCGGTGTCCCACGAACTGCGCACACCCCTGGCGCGGATGCGTTTTGCCCTGGCACTGCTGAGTAAAAGCGCCGACCCCGACACCCGCACCCGCCTGCAAGAGCGCCTGCACACCGATATCGAAGAACTGGAGTCGCTGGTTCGCGCCAGCCTCGCCTTTGCCCGGCTGGCCGATGCACCCAGCGACCTGCAGCATGAGCCAATCAATCTCCATGCCTGGCTGCAGCAGGAGTTTGCCCTGCTGGACGGGCACCATCGCTTGCTGACCCTGGACACCGACCCGGCCGACCTGGAACTGATCGGCGACCGCGCCCTGCTGCATCTGATCGTGCGCAACCTGTTAAGCAACGCCATTAACTACGCCCGCGAACGGGTGAACGTCAGCGCCGCGTGCCAGGGCCAGCACCTGGTGCTGCATGTGGATGATGACGGCCCGGGCGTGCTGCCGGAAAACCGCGAAAAGATCTTCGAACCCTTCGTACGCCTGGCCATGGGCGGCGACGAGCCCAGCGGGTTTGGCCTCGGCCTGGCACTGGCCAAGCGCGCCACCCATTGGCACGGGGGTGAGCTGTCGATCACCCGCAGCCCGTTGGGCGGCGCACGCCTGACCCTGACCCTGGCACTGCGTCCGGCCTAGGCTGTTACAGCCTGTGACAGTGGAACATCCTCGCTGCCGCTAACCTCGCGACCTTGCCCTTTGGATCAGGTTGGAGAGTCAGCTCATGCGTCACCCTAGACGGCATCTGCCCACGCTGCTGTTATCACTGTGCATGGCCGCCGGTTCATGGTCAGGCGGCGTTGCGGCCCAGAATGTCCACGCGCCCTACTACCCCGGCACCATCCTGCCCAATCGCCAGCCCCAGGCGACCATGGATCAACAACTGGTCACGTTCTACAAGGACTGGAAGGCGGTTTACCTGTCGGGGGAATGCGGCAGCGGCCGGTATTTCATCAAGGTCAACGCCGACCACAAACCCGTGGGTGGTGGCGCCGCGCCCAACACCATCACCGTGTCCGAGGCCCATGGCTACGGCATGCTGCTCACTGTGATGATGGCCGACTACGATGACCAGGCCCAACGGACTTTCGACGGCATGGTGCGCTACTTCCAGGATCACCCGGCAGCGTCCGATCCCGGCCTGATGGCCTGGAACCAGACCGAGGGATGCGGCGACTCCACCGACCCTTTCCGTGGTGACGTCAGTGCCACCGATGGCGACCTGGACATCGCCTACGCCCTGTTGCTGGCCGATCAGAAATGGGGCAGCGAGGGCTCCATTGACTATCGCAGCGAGGCCAACACGGTGATGGCGGCGATCATGAAACACGAGGTGCACCCCAGGACTCAGCACCTGATGCTCGGCGACTGGGCCGGTACCGACGGTGACGCAGAGCTTGAGTACACCACCCGCAGCTCGGACTTCATGCAGTCGCACCTCTACAGCTTTTTCACCATGACCGGGGACAAGCGCTGGCAGGCGGTGCGCGACAAGACCTATTCGATCATCAGTGACTTTACCCAACGGTACAGCGCCAACAGCGGGCTGGTGCCGGACTTCATCAGCCACCTGGACACCTCGATCACCCCGGCGCGGCCCGATCTGGTGGAAGGCCCATACGACGGCAGCTATTCGTGGAACGCGGCCCGCTACCCGTGGCGCATCGGCCTGGATTACCTGATGTACGGTGACCCGCGTGCGCTGTACACCTTGACCACCTTCAACCGCTGGGCACGCGCCACCACCCACGATGAGCCGGGCAACTTCAACAGTGGCTACCGAATCGACGGCAGTGCGATCGAGGAAGCGCACAATGAGCCGGCCTTTGTGGCGGCACTCGGGGTCAGCGCAATGATCAACCCCGACAATCAGCTGTGGCTCAATAACCTTTGGGACAACCTGCAACGCCGGTCCATCCGTGACCATGACTATTACGGCAATACCCTCAAACTGCTGGGCATGGTGGTCATGTCCGGCCATTGGGAGCGGCCCCAACCGGCGCCCCTCAAAAAAACCGCACACGTGCCTGTCCATCCGTCATCCGGCACTGCGGCACCGGGACCCGTGGCATCTTTGCCGGCTGCCTCGCAGCTGATGCTGGCTCGCGGCTTCATGTTCAAGAAACTGCTGGGGCGTCGCGGCGTCAGCTGAGGCGTGCGCGTAAAGAGAGACGCGGAGCGTCCCTGGCGGCATTCCCACGCAGAGCGTGGGAACGATCAGCATAAAAAAACCCCGCCTGCATCGCTGCAGGCGGGGTTTTTCAGTATCGGGGTAAGGCTGGCTTACATCATGCCGCCCATGCCGCCCATACCGCCCATGTCTGGCATACCGCCGCCAGCTGGAGCATCTTCTTTGATCTCGGCGATCATTGCTTCAGTGGTGATCATCAGGCTGGCAATCGACGAAGCCGCTTGCAGAGCCGAACGAGTCACTTTAGCCGGGTCCAGGATGCCCATTTCGATCATGTCGCCGTATTCGCCGGTAGCCGCGTTGTAACCGAAGTTACCCGAACCCTGCTTGACCTTGTCGACCACTACGCTTGGCTCGTCGCCGGAGTTGGCAACGATCTGGCGCAGAGGTGCTTCAACCGCACGACGCAGCAGAGCGATACCGACGTCCTGGTCAGCGTTGTCGCCTTTGAGCTCGGAGATAGCCTGCAGAGCGCGAACCAGTGCCACGCCACCGCCAGGTACCACGCCTTCTTCAACGGCTGCACGGGTAGCGTGCAGGGCGTCTTCAACGCGGGCTTTCTTCTCTTTCATCTCAACTTCGGAACCCGCGCCAACCTTGATCACTGCAACGCCGCCGGACAGCTTGGCCAGACGCTCTTGCAGTTTTTCACGGTCGTAGTCGGAAGTGGTATCGGCCACTTGAGCGCGGATCTGGGTAACACGTGCCTGGATGTCAGCTTCAACACCAGCACCGTCGATCACGGTGGTGTTTTCCTTGGTCACGGTGACGCGCTTGGCATTACCCAGGTGTTCCAGGGTAGCGCTTTCCAGGCTCAGGCCGATCTCTTCGGAGATAACGGTACCGCCAGTCAGGACAGCGATGTCCTGCAGCATGGCCTTGCGACGATCGCCGAAACCAGGTGCCTTGACAGCAACCACTTTCACGATACCGCGCATGTTGTTCACAACCAGAGTCGCCAGGGCTTCGCCTTCAACGTCTTCGGAAACGATCAGCAGTGGGCGACCGGCCTTGGCAACAGCTTCCAGAACTGGCAGCAGTTCACGGATGTTGGAGATCTTTTTGTCAACCAGCAGGATCAGCGGGCCGTCGAGCTCGGCGGTCATGGTGTCTGGCTTGTTGACGAAGTACGGGGACAGGTAGCCACGGTCAAACTGCATGCCTTCAACAACCGACAGTTCGTTTTCCAGGCCCGAGCCTTCTTCAACGGTGATCACGCCTTCTTTACCGACTTTTTCCATGGCTTCGGCAATGATGTCGCCGATGGAGCTGTCGGAGTTGGCCGAGATGGTGCCGACCTGAGCGATTGCCTTGGTGTCAGCGCATGGCTTGGACAGGGACTTCAGCTCTTTGACAATGGCGATGGTCGCCTTGTCGATGCCGCGTTTCAGGTCCATCGGGTTCATGCCGGCAGCGACGGCTTTCAGGCCTTCGTTGACGATCGACTGAGCCAGAACGGTAGCGGTGGTGGTGCCGTCACCTGCGTCATCGTTGGCACGGGAGGCAACGTCTTTGACCAGCTGCGCGCCCATGTTTTCGAAGCGATCTTTCAGCTCGATTTCTTTGGCGACGGAAACGCCGTCCTTGGTGATGGTCGGAGCGCCGAAGCTCTTCTCGATGATCACGTTACGGCCTTTAGGGCCCAGGGTCGCTTTTACTGCGTCAGCCAGGACGTTCACACCGGCGAGCATTTTCTTACGGGCGGAATCGCCGAATTTAACTTCTTTAGCAGCCATGATCGATATTCCTTAAATACTTTGTAGTAACGGGAAGATGAACGGGGAAATCAGCCTTCCAGAACAGCGAGAATCTCGTTCTCAGCCATTACCAGCAGGTCTTCGCCGTCGACTTTCACAGTGTTGCTGCCGGAGTAAGGGCCGAACACAACCTTGTCACCCACTTTCACAGCCAGCGCACGTACTTCTCCGTTTTCCAGGGTCTTGCCTGGGCCAGCAGCGACAATCACACCGTGGTTGGCTTTTTCAGCAGCCGAACCTGGCAGCACGATACCGCCAGCGGTTTTCTTTTCTTCTTCACTGCGACGGATGACGACGCGGTCATGCAGAGGACGAAGCTTGCTCATTGTCGATCTCTCCTAATTGTGTTTTTCATCGGCCGGTGTCAATTCCGGCTAGTTAAATTCCGGCGGTGCCGGTCGCGGTTCGCGGCGCGAAACGCGGAAGTCTGTCTGGTGTCGCCACCAGAAACCTTGCGGTGACCGTTACATAAGGGCGCATAAGCTTATTACAAGGGTACCGAGATGAAAATTTTTGTGTCGGGGGGCGTCTTCAAAAGCCGCACGGCACCCGCGGGTGCCGTGCCAGTGAGGGGATTACTTGGGGTCGCGGTGTTCGAACTCACCTTCGATCACGTCACCTTCGCGCCCCAGGGGCTGGCGCGGGGCCGGGCCACCACGGGGTTGCAGGTCATCGGCAAAGGCGCGCTGGCGAATGGCAGCCTCTTCGGCACGCTGGCGCATCTTGCCCGCCAGCACTTTGCGAGTGAATGGCAGCAACATCACCAGGCCAACCACATCGCTGATAAAGCCCGGCAGGATCAGCAGGCCACCGGCCAATGCCATCATCAGGCCTTCGAGCATGGTCTGGGCCGGCAGCTCGCCGCGATTCAGGCTTTCACGGGCACGCAGCGCCGTGGCCAGGCCGGCGACGCGCAGCACCAGTACGCCGAGCATCGAGCCGAGAATGATCAGCAGCAGCGCCGGGAAAAACCCGATTGCCCCGCTGACTTGTACGAATACGAACAGCTCAAGCACCGGAAACAACAAAAAGAGCAACAAAAAAGGGCGCATCAAATGGTTCCTCAACGCAAGAATGCCTTGCTACTCCACCTTAGATGACGTCGCCGTTTCGTGAATTCAAGCTTCAGCGGCTGCTTTTTTCGGCCAGACCTCGGCGTGAGCCAGGAAAACCAAGGCTTCGCGTACTTGTGTCGGCGTGTTGCAAGGCTCGGCAAAGGGCAGCCAGTAGAGGGCCTGGCCAATGCGCAAGTGCATGCCTTCGCTGTCGATACCGGCCAGTTGCGCAGGCTCGGAGGTCGGCAGGCCGGCCAGTTCGACATAGTGGGCAATCGCCTTGGTGTGGTCGCTGTTCATGTGCTCGACCATGCTCAGCTCGGCCTTGCCGGCAAACGGATTGGCCAGGGTCAGTTGGTCGACCCAGTGGATCGCGCCGAACCCGCCGATATAACGATGGCGCACCGGCTTGAGCACCCAGAAGTCAAAATCATGGGCCTTGTGGTAGTTCGCCGAGTCCGGGAAATAGCGGTAATAACGCTCGGCGGCGGCTTCAATCGCAGCGCCGTCTTCGAGCTTTTCGGCCTCGGCGAGGTAGGTCAGACGCCCTACCGCTTGCACGTCGTCGGCCTCACGCTCACCGACCAGCAACGAGCACTTGGGGTCTTTCTGCAGGTTGTGGGTGTGCTGGGCGATACGGCTGATCAGGATCAGCGGCCGACCCTCGGCGTCCAGGCAATACGGCACCACCGAGCCAAAAGGGAAACCGGGCATGGCCTTGGACAAGGTGGCGAGTGCCCCACGGTATTCCTTGAGCAGTAGTTCTCGGGCATTCTTGGCAACGTGCGCGCTCAACTTATGACTCCTTCGATAAATTTCGTCAAAAAACAAACCTGGATAGCCGCTTAATTCTGCCCACAGGACTTGCGAATGCATCTCAACGACAAAGTAATCATTATCACCGGCGGTTGCCAGGGTTTGGGCCGCTCCATGGCCGAGTATTTTGCCGCCAAAGGTGCCAACCTGGCGCTGGTGGACCTCAATCAGGAAAAACTCGACCAGGCGGTGGCCGCCTGCCAGGCCCATGGAGTGAAGGCCCGCGCCTATCTGTGCAACGTGGCGAATGAAGAGCAGGTGACCCACACCGTGGCACAGATCGCCGAAGACTTCGGTGCGATCAACGGCTTGATCAACAACGCCGGGATCTTGCGTGATGGCTTGCTGCTCAAGGTCAAGGACGGCGAGATGACCAAGATGAGCCTGGCCCAGTGGCAGGCGGTGATCGATGTCAACCTCACCGGGGTGTTCCTGTGCACCCGTGAGGTGGCGGCGAAAATGGTGGAGCTGAAGAACCAGGGCACCATTATCAATATCTCGTCGATCTCGCGGGCCGGCAATGTCGGGCAGACCAACTACTCCGCCGCCAAGGCCGGTGTAGCGGCCGCCACTGTGACCTGGGCCAAGGAGCTGGCGCGCTACGGCATCCGCGTGGCGGGCATCGCACCGGGGTTTATCGAGACCGAGATGACCCTGGGCATGAAGCCCGAGGCCTTGGAGAAGATGACCGCCGGCATTCCCCTCAAGCGCATGGGGCGGCCCGAGGAGATTGCCCATTCAGCGGCGTATATCTTCGAGAACGACTACTACACCGGGCGGATTCTGGAAATGGACGGCGGGTTACGCCTTTAATTACCAAGCGGCTCGTTACCAGGCGACGCCGAACCCTGCGGTGTAGCGGGTCTTGCTCAACGCACTTTCCGAGTCGCCACTAATAATGTCGCGCTCGGCCTTGAGGTTGAGGGAGGCCCACTCGGTGACTTTGTAGCGCAAGCCCATTTCCGCATCCAGGGAGTACTCGGACGGCCCGGCCAGCGGTTTGCCCACTTCGCCATTGGTGAAGAATTCAACGGTCTTGCCCACCAGGTAGCGGTTGTAGTTCCACTTCATGGCCAGCGAATAGAAGTTGTCCTTGCCGCCGTCCTGGTATTCATAGTCGGTGCGGTTGACCAGCGAACCGAGGGAGAACGCGCCCAGTTCGTCATCCCAGAATTGGTAGCCCGGGCCGGTACCCACGGTGCGCTGGCGGGACAGGTCCTCGACCTTGTCGCGCTTGTAGGTCAAGCGGCCCTGCCAGAACCAGTGTTCGGTAATAAACCGGTCCAGGTCGTACTCCAGCGCCCAGTTGTCGGTGGTGGTCACGTCGTCCTGGAATTCGCGGTTGTATTCGCCCTCGGCGGTATGGCGCCACTGGCCATGGCGGGCAGTGGTCTTGAAGTCGATGTCGTAGTCGTTGGTGTCTTTTTCCGCGCGCTTGTAGTCCAGCGCCATATCGACATTGCCCTTCCACACCAGGTCCTCGATCACCGGCTTGGGCTTGATGATCTGCTGGATGCTCGCCAGCTCGACGGTCTTGGGCGCCTCGCCGTTGGCCAGGATGACCTTGCCATCGTCGGCCGGCTGCAGGGACTTGGCCTTCTCACCGCTGTAGGCATCCTGCTTGACCAGCAATTCCTGATCGCTCTCCAGGGTCTTGACCTGCTTCCAGTCCACCGGGATCGCGCCGGCATAGTCGGTCTGGATCAGCAGCTTGCCACCGTCGAAAACCTTGATCTTGCCGGTCAGGCGGTCACCGTTCTTCAACCAGACGGTGTCGGCGAGCAACGGGGTGGAGGCGCTGAAGACAGCGAGGCACAGCAGGGTTCTGGACAACATAAGCGGATATGGGGCTCGAGTTTGACGAAAAAACGGGCATTATCGGGGTGGATAACTTCTTAGCAAGGACTGACTCGGGTATTCGTATCGAGTTCCGCTCTCAGCCCCCCATTTTTCAGAAATTTCTTACAAATAGACGGATATTTTCATCGGATATGCCACCGTGAACGAACTGACCGACGCTCCGCAAAGCCCCGCTGAAATGCGCCGCACCGTGCTGTACCTGACCCTCGCCCAAGTGCCCGAAGGCTGCGTGATCAGCTACGGGGAGCTGGCACACCTCGCCGGTTTGGGTCGCGCCGCACGTTGGGTGGGTCGCACCCTGAGCCAACTGCCCGAGGACACCAAACTGCCCTGGCATCGCGTGCTGGGTGCCGGTGGTCGGATAAGTCTGCCGGTGGGCAGTGCCTCGGGTGACGAGCAACGTGCGCGTTTGCGCGGCGAAGGCGTCAGCATCCTGAACAATCGTGTTGATATTCAGCGTCATGGCTGGCGCCCGGTAGAGCACAGCGGTTAGAGTGCGCGCTTTATTTGCGTAATTCTGAGGCAGACTCCAGCCCATGCCCCGTAAAACCTGGCGCGCCGCGCTCGCCGCCTATGCCAGCCCCTCGACGTTAGTGCTGTTGCTGCTCGGCTTTGCTGCCGGCTTGCCTTACATGTTGGTGTTCTCGACGCTCTCGGTATGGTTGCGCGAGGCCGGCGTGGCCCGCGAAACCATCGGTTATGCGAGCCTGATCGGCCTGGCCTATGCCTTCAAGTGGGTCTGGTCGCCCCTGCTCGACCAATGGCGCCTGCCACTGCTCGGCAAGCTCGGACGTCGTCGCTCCTGGCTGGTACTGTCCCAGACGCTGGTGATCCTCGGATTGATCGGCATGGGTTTCTGTGATCCGCAAAAGCATCTGTCCTGGCTGATCGCCATCGCCGTGATCGTGGCCTTCGCTTCCGCCACGCAAGACATCGCCGTAGACGCCTACCGCCTGGAAATCGCCAGCGACAGCCAGCAGGCCGCGCTTGCCGCCAGCTATATGTCCGGTTATCGCGTGGCCGCGCTGCTTGCCACCGCAGGTGCGCTGTTTTTTGCCGAAGGCTTCGGTTCCACCGGGTTCAACTACAAGCATTCGGCATGGGCCGGTACGTACGTGCTGTTTGGTGCATTGATGGTGCCTGCGCTGCTGACCACGCTGTTCATGCGCGAACCCAATGTGCCGCTGCGTACCCAATTGCAGGCCGGGCGCTACAGCTTTGCTCACCAGCTGGTCTCGGTGTTCGTGTTGATCGTGCTGCTGGTGTCGGTGCCGGCGATGTTCACCCAGTTGTACAACACTGATTTCGCCAGCGTGCTGTTCCATGGGGTCAGCCTGCTGGACCTGCTGCTGGAAGATCGCGCGTTCCTGCGGGCCATCCTCTACATCATCCTGACCACGCTGTGCCTGTCGACCATGGGCCGCCGGGGCCTGGCGCCGGTGCTCACGCCGGTCAACGACTTTATCCTGCGCTACCGCTGGCAGGCCTTCCTGCTGTTGGGGCTGATTGCCACCTACCGCATGTCGGACACGGTAATGGGCGTAATGGCCAACGTGTTCTATATCGACCAGGGCTTTACCAAGGACCAGATCGCCGGTGTCAGCAAAGTCTTCGGCCTGATCATGACCTTGCTGGGCGCCGGCATGGGTGGCCTGTTGATCGTGCGCTTCGGGATTCTGCCGATCCTGTTCATCGGCGGCATTGCATCGGCCGGCACCAACCTGCTGTTCGTGATGCTCGCCGACATGGGCCCGGACCTGCAGATGCTGATTTTCACCATTTCCCTGGATAACTTCAGTTCAGGCATGGCGACCTCGGCGTTTGTCGCGTACCTGTCGAGCCTGACCAACCTGAAGTTCTCCGCCACCCAATACGCCCTGCTCAGTTCGATCATGTTGCTGCTGCCGCGCTTGATCGGCGGGTATTCGGGGGTGATGGTCGAGAAGTTCGGTTACCACAACTTCTTCATGATCACCTGCCTGCTGGGTGTGCCGACGCTGGTCCTGATCGCCTTGCACTGGTTTCAGGAAAGCCGGCGGATTCGCTTGAATCCTCCCGAGGAAAACGAATCACTGTAGGAGCTGGCTTGCCTGCGATTGCATCACCGCGGTGTAACTGACACACCGTGTTGCCTGCATCGCAGGCATGCCAGCTCCCACAGAAGCCCTGCTCCAGCAACCAGATGCCTGTACGTCGGCAGCAAGCGCCCGTACAATCCCAAGTCATTTCAAGTCCAAGCAACCGACAACGGCCTACCATGCGCACCAGTCAATATTTGCTCGCCACACAGAAAGAAACGCCTTCCGACGCGGTCGTGATCAGCCATCAGCTGATGCTGCGCGCCGGCATGATCCGCAAACTGGCCTCGGGCCTGTACACCTGGCTGCCCATGGGCTTGAAGGTGATGCGCAAGGTCGAAGCCATCGTTCGTGAAGAAATGAACGCTGCCGGCTCTCTGGAAGTGTTGATGCCGAGCACCCAACCGGCTGAGCTGTGGCAGGAATCCGGGCGCTGGGAAGAGTACGGCCCTGAATTGCTGCGCTTCAAGGATCGTCATGGCCGGGACTTCTGCGCCGGCCCGACCCACGAAGAAGTGATCACCGACCTGATGCGCAACGAGTTGAGCAGCTACAAGCAGCTGCCCCTCAACCTGTATCAGATCCAGACCAAGTTCCGTGACGAAATCCGCCCACGCTTCGGTTTGATGCGCGGCCGCGAATTCATCATGAAGGACGCCTATTCGTTCCACGCTGACCAGGCGTCCCTGCAGGTCACCTACGACCGCATGCACACCGCCTACTGCAATGTGTTCACGCGCCTGGGCCTGAAATTCCGCCCGGTTGAAGCGGACAACGGCTCCATCGGCGGTGCCGGCTCCCACGAGTTCCACGTGCTGGCCGAGTCCGGTGAAGACGACATCGTGTTCAGCAACGGTTCCGACTACGCGGCAAACATCGAGAAAGCCGAAGCCGTGCCACGGGAAACTTCCCGCCCTGCGCCAAGCGAAGAGCTGCGCCTGGTGGACACACCCGAGACCAAGACCATCGCGGCCCTGGTGGAGAAATTCAATCTGCCGATTGAAAAGACCATCAAGACCCTGATCGTGCGCGCCGAGGAAGAAGGCAAGCTGATCGCCCTGGTAATCCGTGGCGACCACGAGCTCAACGAAATCAAGGCCGCTCAGCAGCCAGGCGTTGCCAGCCCGCTGGTCATGGCCACCGACTCAGAACTGCGTGATGCCATTGGCGCCGGTGCCGGTTCCCTCGGCCCGCTGAACCTGCCACTGCCGATCATCATCGACCGTTCGGTCGAGCTGATGAGCGACTTCGGCATCGGTGCGAACATCGATGACAAGCACTACTTCGGCGTGAACTGGGAACGCGACCTGCCGGTTCCGACCGTGGCCGACCTGCGCAACGTGGTTGCAGGCGACCCGAGCCCGGACGGCAAGGGCACCCTGGAAATCAAGCGCGGCATCGAAGTCGGGCACATCTTCCAGCTGGGCAACAAGTACAGCAAGGCGATGAAGTGCGAAGTGCTGGGCGAGAACGGCAAGCCGATCACCCTGGAAATGGGCTGCTACGGCATTGGCGTATCCCGCGTGGTTGCGGCTGCCATCGAGCAGAACAACGACGAGAAAGGCATCATCTGGAGCGACGCCCTGGCGCCATTCCAGGTTGCCCTGGTACCGCTGCGCTACGAAACCGAGCAAGTACGCGAAGCCACCGACAAACTGTATGCCGAACTCACGGCTGCCGGTTTTGAAGTGCTGCTGGATGATCGGGACAAGAAAACCAGCCCAGGCATCAAGTTCGCCGACATGGAATTGATTGGCATCCCGCACCGGATCGTGGTCAGTGACCGCGGCCTGGCCGATGGCAATCTGGAATACAAGAGCCGGACCGAAGCCGAGGCCCAACCGTTGCCGGTGGCTGACGTGCTGTCTTTCCTTCAGGCGCGTATTCGTCGCTGAAAACCAGATCAAGAGTCGTCATGTTCAAGCGAAACACCATAGCCCTGGGGGGCGCCACGTTATGTGGCGCCCTGCTGGTCAGCGGCTGCGCCAACCAAATGTCGCAACGCAGCGAGCACGAGGAACGCATCGAGCGCAAATTGCTCGATCACAGCCTGCAGATCGACGTGGGCGAGCCGAAGGTGCTGGAGCTGCCGCAACGCCGGGTGCGCATTCACGAGCAAAAGACCTTTGAGGTCACCGAGTTCGAAGTTACCCGTCGCTACGACCGCTACACGCCCTACCAGCCCTGGCGCAAACTCTATGAGATGCCCCTGGGCGCGGTCGCGCTGGTGGCGGGCGTCGGCGCCAACGTGGCGAATGTGTTTGCCCTGGGCAACCTGCCTGCCAGCATGACCCGGGATTGGCTCAGCTATGGCGTGGACGGGCTCAACCCGTTCATGAACGTGCAATCCAACGGCCGTGCGCAACAGAACCTGGCGGGTATCGATGAAGTCCAGCGCGACAAGCGCGTGGAGTATTCGAGCCTGCCCTGGAGCGAGCGCCCGGTACAGGTGACTGCCGGCAAGCAAACCCATGAGCTGACCACCGACCGCGATGGCGTGCTGCGCCTGAACCTGTTGGACAGCCCGTTTGCCGAGCAGGACCTGAACCGCATCAGCACCCTGAAGATCAGTGTTGAAGATGCCCAGGATGACGTGCACTCGGACTCATCCCTAGCCATCAGCGGCACCCTGCGGGGCAAATTGCTCGAAGCTCACGGTTTGATCTATGACGACCTGGAAGACGACGAGGTCAACGAGTGGGTGCACCGGGTCAAGCGCCTGTCGGAGCTGGGCCTGGAAGAAGAAGCCAGCGAGCTGGAACAGAGCCTGATCGAACTGACCCGCAATGATCCGGAGTTGCAGCAGGAATTCCTGCAGGCCTTGACCAAGGATGCCGGACGCCTGGTGGCGGATCCCGGAGCACGCTGAAGCCTTTAAATGTGGGAGCGGGCTTGCTCGCGAATGCGGCGTGTCAGCCAGCACATGCGTCAACTGACACACCGCATTCGCGAGCAAGCCCGCTCCCACATTTGGTTTTCGGTTTCTACCAGGGGAATTGGAGCTGCTCGTTGCCGTTGCTCAAATCCAGCAAACGCACGCCTATTCCCAGCAATCGCACCGGCTTGTCGCCGCGATTGAACGCCTGGGTCAGCAACTGCCGGTAGCTCTCCAGGTCCCGCCCCGCCCCCGCCTGCTCCAGGGTCGTCTGGGTAAAGTCGTGAAACTTCACTTTGACGAACGGCTTGCCCGCCCGATAACTGCTGTCGATGCGCGCCATGCGCCCGGCCAGGGTGTCCATCAGCTCCGGCAGTTTTTCCAGGCAACTGGGCAAGTCCGGCAGGTCGACATCGTAGGTATTTTCCACGCTGATGGATTGCCGGCGGCTGTCGTTCTGCACCACCCGGTCATCAATCCCACGCGCCAGGCTCCAAAGCCGCTCGCCAAAACTGCCGAACTCTCGCACCAGCGCCAACTTGTTCCACTCCCGCAGTTGCAGGCAGTCCTCGATCCCCAGCCGCGCCAGCTTGTCGGCCGTCACCTTGCCCACGCCGTGGAGCTTTTTCACCGGCAGCGCCGAGACAAAGTCTTCCACCTGGTCGGGGGTGATCACAAACAGTCCGTTGGGCTTTTTCCAGTCGCTGGCGATCTTGGCGAGAAACTTGTTCGGCGCCACGCCCGCGGAAACGGTGATGTGCAACTGGTTGGAGACCCGCCGGCGAATGTCCTGGGCAATGCGCGTGGCACTGCCGCCGAAATGCGGGCTGTCGGAGACGTCCAGGTAGGCTTCGTCCAGGGACAACGGTTCGATCAGGTCGGTGTAGTCGCGAAAGATCGTCTGGATTTCCTTTGATGCTTCTTTATAAGCATCCATGCGCGGCTTGACGATGGTCAGGTCCGGGCACAGCTTCAGGGCATGGCGGGACGACATGGCCGAACGCACACCATAGGCCCGTGCTTCATAGTTGCAGGTGGCGATCACCCCGCGACGGTCTGCCGAGCCACCGACAGCCAGGGGCTTTTGCGCCAGGGTCGGGTCGTCGCGCATCTCGATGGCGGCGTAGAAGCAATCACAGTCGACGTGGATGATTTTGCGCTGCGTCATATATAAGGCAGTGGTTCTGGGCAGAAAACGGACAGGCCGGCAGTATCTCACTCACACCTGTATATAGCACCAGTAGTTTGAATCTTCCGCTTAAGCGGTAGGAAAATTCGCAGGTGAATTCATTTTCTCAATCGAAACACACCCCCCAATAGAGCTGAAAGCCTCGGCCAGACTGGCCCCGCGGCCTATCAAGGGGCCACCTTGGAGAGCTAACCGATTGAACCACAAGCGCTTTTCTTTGAATCAGCGGTTGACACACTCGCGTTCCTCTGTAGAATGCCGACACACAGACGCGGGATGGAGCAGTCTGGTAGCTCGTCGGGCTCATAACCCGAAGGTCGTCGGTTCAAATCCGGCTCCCGCAACCAAACATCAAAAAAGGCTGCTCGAAAGAGTGGCCTTTTTTGTATCTGACGAAAAAGTCCTTTTGAAACAATGGCATGGCATCTTTCATGAAACCGTACACGGTTTGTAGAGTCCATCTCATTGCAAGCTATGCTAAGTCTTCAAGCACTGTCCTTCTACGACCAATGGGCGCTGTCGCCGCACTTCGCGATACGCGTTAATATTTGTAATTATTTTGTCCATAGGGATTGGTAACTTGGCTGGATACCTCCATCCTGTCGCGCACAATCCACGAGGTGATTGATGCGCGCCAACTCGTCTGAACCACAAGACTCTGTCACAGCGACACAACCGATCACTCCCACCCGTTTGCGCTGGCTGGATCTGTTGAGCAAATACCGCCAACCCATCGGGCTGGCCGTCACCTTGTTGCTGTTCGCAATCGCCCTTATCGCCTGTCGCCACCTGTTGCTTGAACTGGATCTGTACGCGCTCCACGATTCAATCCTTGAAGTACCCAAGCCTGCACTGCTGGGTGCGTTCGGTGCTGCTGTCGCCGGCTTTATCATTTTGTTGGGCTATGAATTTTCCGGTGCCCGTTATGCCGGCGTGAAGCTGCCTGCCAAGACTCTGGCCTACGGCGGCTTTACCGCATTCGCCATCGGTAACGCGATTGGTCTGTCGATGCTCTCGGGCGGCTCGGTACGCTACCGTTTATATGCACGGTATGGCATCGGCGCTTCGGAAGTGGCACGCATGACCGTGTTTGCCAGCCTGGCCCTGGGTTGCGCCCTGCCGCCGCTCGCTGCGCTGGCCACCCTGAGCAACCTGCCTGCCGCGTCCAATGCCCTGCATCTACCCGCCAGCCTGCTCGGCGGTATCGCCGGCGCTGTGTTGCTGTTAACAGCCGCACTGTGCGTCGGCATCTACCGCCGCCGCCTGCCGGAACAACCGTATCCGGACAACCTGCTGGTCAGGGCCGGGCGTCGCACCTTGCGCCTGCCGGGCCGTCGCCTGACCTTCCTGCAACTGATCATCACTGCCCTCGACGTGGCTGCGGCCGCTACCGTGCTGTATATGCTGCTGCCGGAAGCTCCGCCCTTTGGCCCGTTCCTGCTGGTGTACCTGCTGGCCCTGGCCGCCGGTGTGCTCAGCCATGTACCCGGTGGCGTCGGGGTGTTCGAAGCAATCCTGCTGGCTGCCTTCGCCGACAAGCTCGGTGCCGCGCCACTGGCGGCCGCACTGCTGCTGTACCGGATGATCTATGTGGTGCTGCCGCTGTTGATCGCTTGTGTGTTCCTGCTGGTCAATGAAGCCCAGCGCCTGTTCCATACGCAACAAAGCCTGCGCGCGGCCTCGGGCCTCGCTGCGCCGATCCTGGCCGTACTGGTTTTTTTGTCAGGCGTGGTCCTGCTGTTTTCCGGCGCAACCCCGGAAATCGACTCACGCCTGGAAAACATCGGCTTCCTGATTCCTCATCGCCTGATTGACGCTTCGCACTTTGGTGCCAGCCTGATCGGCGTGCTCTGCCTTCTGTTGGCCCAGGGCCTGCGTCGACGGTTGTCCGCGGCGTGGATGCTGACCATGGTGCTGCTGCTGACCGGCGCCCTGCTCTCCCTGCTCAAGGGTTTCGACTGGGAAGAAGCCAGCCTGATGACCATGACGGCGGTGCTGCTGGCGATCTTCCGGCGCTCGTTCTATCGCGCCAGCCGCCTGACCGAACTGCCGTTCTCGCCGCTGTACCTGGTGGCCAGCGTGTGCGTACTCGGTGCGTCAATCTGGCTGCTGTTGTTCGCCTACCAGGACGTGCCCTATAGCCATCAGTTGTGGTGGCAGTTCACCCTCGACGCCAACGCCCCGCGGGGCCTGCGTTCGCTGCTGGGCGCGGCCGTGGTGCTGGTGGTGGTGTCGCTGACCTGGCTGCTGCGTACCGCGCGCCCGATCATCCACTTGCCGACACCGGATGAACTGGAGCGCGCCACCAAGATCCTGATGAACTCTGCACAACCCGACGGCGGCCTGGCGCTGACCGGCGACAAGGCCCTGCTGTTTCATCCCAACGACGAAGCGTTCCTGATGTACGCTCGTCGCGGTCGCAGCCTGGTGGCCTTGTACGATCCGATTGGCCCGACCCTGCAACGGGCCGAGATGATCTGGCAGTTCCGCGACCTGTGCGACATTCACCACGCCCGCCCGGTGTTCTACCAGGTGCGCGCGGAGAACCTGCCGTACTACATGGACATCGGCCTCACCGCGATCAAACTGGGTGAAGAAGCCCGGGTCGACCTCAAACGCTTTGACCTGGAAGCCAAGGGCAAAGAGATGAAGGACCTGCGCTACACCTGGAACCGCGGGACCCGTGATGGCTTGTCCCTGGAGATCCACGAACCCGGCCAGGCCCCGATGGAGGAGTTGAAAGTCATCTCCGACGCATGGCTGACCGGCAAGAACGTGCGGGAAAAAGGCTTTTCCCTTGGACGATTCAGCGACGACTACCTCAAGCACTTTCGTATTGCGATCATTCGCTTCGAAGGGCGCCCGGTAGCGTTTGCGAACCTGCTTGAGACCTACAGCCACGACCTGGCCAGTCTCGACCTGATGCGTGCGCACCCGGACGCGCCGAAACTGACCATGGAATTCATGATGGTCGGCCTGATTCAACATTATAAGAACCATGGCTACGCCCGCTTCAGCCTCGGCATGGTGCCGTTGTCGGGCCTGCAACCACGACGTGGCGCCCCGCTGACCCAACGCCTGGGCTCGATGGTGTTCCGCCGTGGCGAGCAACTGTATAACTTCCAAGGCTTGCGCCGCTTCAAAGACAAGTTCCAGCCTGACTGGGAACCCCGTTATATGGCCGTGCCCGCAGGACTTGATCCGCTGGTGGCACTGGCCGACACCGCCGCCCTGATTGCGGGCGGCTTGACTGGATTGGTGAAACGCTGATGATTCGACGCTCCTGGCGGTATGTATTGGCATTTTTGGTGGTACTGGCACTGATCCTCGGTGGCGGCTACTGGTACTGGAACCGCCCTGCACCGCAACCGACTCTGGAACAACTGCCCCAGGCCGATGGCACGGTCCTGACCCGCGTCACCCCGGGTACCGCGCCCAAGGCCCGCGTGGCCGTGGCCGTGCTGGCCGACGAAATCCTGACCGACAGCCAACTGATCGCCCTGAGCCAGGGCGGCGCAGCGCAGATCGTCCAGGTGATCCTGCCCAAGGATGACTGCAAGCTGCAGGAACAAGCCCTGCAAACCGCCCTGGGCCAGCTTGCCGGCCCAGCGACCCTGGTCAGCGGCATCGGCCCTGGCGCAGCCCTGGCCTGGCGCTGGCTGGCCGCGCAGAACGACGACAAGGCCAATGCCATCTCCGTCGGCTTCGCGCTGGCGCAGCCAGGCTGCAACGACCCGCTGCCGAAGACTTCGGCCCACGGTAGCTGGCTGGTGGCCTGGAACGATAACCCTGACGATGATGCTGCCAGTTTCGTACGCGACACACCGCGTGCCACCACCAGCATCAGCGACTACGACGTTCACTACCCGCAAGTGCTGAACAACGAGCTGCGCAAGCAACTGGTGGGCTCGGACAACGGCGGCCTGGCGATCCCGGTGGTCGAAGTGCCGGCTGGCCAGGCCAAGGACACCGTCACCCTGTTCCTCTCCGGTGACGGCGGTTGGCGTGACCTGGACCGCGACGTGGCCGGTGAAATGGCCAAGATCGGCTACCCGGTGGTGGGCATCGATACCCTGCGCTACTACTGGCAGCACAAGACCCCGGAACAAAGCGCCAAGGACCTCGCCGAGCTGATGCAGCACTACCGGCAGAAATGGGGTACCAAGCGCTTCGTGCTGACCGGCTACTCGTTCGGCGCCGATGTGCTGCCGGCCATCTACAACCGCCTACCGGAAAACGAGCAGCAGCGTGTAGACGCGATCATCCTGCTGGCCTTCGCCCGCACCGGCAGCTTCGAGATCGAAGTGGAAGGCTGGCTGGGCAACGCCGGCAAGGAAGCTGCGACCGGCCCGGAAATGGCCAAGCTGCCGGCCGACAAGGTGGTGTGCATCTACGGTGCCGAAGAAGTCGACGAGAGCGGCTGTACCGACAAGACCGCTGTCGGCGAAGCCGTGAAGCTGCCTGGCGGCCATCACTTCGACGAGAACTACCCGGCGCTGGCCAAGCGTCTGGTAGACATCATCGAGAAGCGCCAGGGCAAGACCCCGGCCGAATAAGCGCCCACAAAAAAGCCCCCGCTGCCGCAAGGCACCGGGGGCTTTTTGTTGGGCTTACATTTCTACTTGAGTGCCGAGCTCGATCACCCGGTTAACCGGCAACTTGAAGAAGCGCAGGTTGCCGTTGGCGTTCTTCAGCATGAACGCGAACAACCCTTCGCGCCAACGCGCCATGCCCTTGATGCGGGACGCGATCACGGTTTCGCGGCTGAGGAAGTAGGTGGTGCGCATCGGGCTGAAGTCCAGGTCATCCAGATGGCATAGCTTCAGCGCTTCGGGCACGTCCGGTTCATCGACGAAACCAAAGTGCAGGATCACCCGGAAGAAGCCCTCGCCATAGGAATCGACCTCGAAACGACGCTGGGCCGGTACACGCGGGATGTCTTCGTAGACCACCGTCAACAGCACCACCTGCTCATGCAGCACCTGGTTATGCAGCAAGTTATGCAGCAAGGCATGGGGCACGGCATCCGGGCGTGCGGTCAGGAACACCGCCGTGCCTTGCACGCGATGCGGCGGCTGCACACGGATACTGCTGATAAAGATCGGCAGCGGCAGCCCACCTTCGTCCAGCCGGTCCACCAGCAGCTCCTTGCCGCGCTTCCAGGTGGTCATGAGGATAAACAACACAATCCCCGCCAATACCGGAAACGCACCACCCTGCACGATCTTGGGCACGTTGGCGGCAAAGAACAGCCCATCCACCAAGAGGAAACCGATCAACACCGGGATAGCCAGTACCGGCGGCCATTTCCACAGCAACAGCATCACCGCCGACACCAGAATGCTGGTGATCAACATGGTGCCCGTCACCGCCACACCGTAGGCCGAAGCCAGGGCGTTGGAGGACTCGAAGCCCAGCACCAGCAGGATCACGCCCACCATCAGTGACCAGTTCACCGCGCCGATGTAGATCTGGCCTTGCTCGGCGCTGGAAGTGTGCTGGATATGCATGCGCGGGATGTAACCGAGCTGGATCGCCTGACGGGTCAGGGAGAACGCCCCGGAGATCACCGCCTGGGAAGCAATCACGGTGGCTAAAGTGGACAACGCCACCAGCGGGACCAGAGCCCACTCCGGTGCCAGCAGGTAGAACGGGTTGCGGGCTGCCTCTGGATTTTCCAGCAGCAGCGCGCCCTGGCCAAAGTAGTTGAGCACCAACGCCGGCAGCACCAGGGCGAACCAGGCACGGGCAATCGGCTTGCGTCCGAAGTGGCCCATGTCGGCGTACAGCGCCTCGGCGCCGGTCAATGCCAGTACCACCGCACCGAGAATCGCCACGCCCATGCCAGGGTGAACGATGAAGAAGCGCACGCCCCACACAGGGTTGAGGGCATTGAGCACCTCAGGGTGCTGGATGATTCCATGGATGCCCAGGCCGGCCAACACCAGGAACCACAGCACCATCACCGGGCCGAACAGCTTGCCGATGCGGTCCGTGCCATGTTTCTGGATCAGGAACAGCCCCACCAGCACCACCAGCGAAAGCGGCACCACCCAGCGCTCAAGGCCATCAAACGCCAGTTCCAGGCCTTCGACCGCCGACAATACCGAGATCGCCGGGGTGATCATGCTGTCGCCGTAAAACAGCGCCGCACCGATCAGGCCGAGAATCACCAGCACCGAACGCAACTTGGGGTAAGGTGCCGCCGCCCGCCGGGCCAAAGCCGTCAGGGCCATGATGCCGCCCTCGCCCTGGTTATCCGCGCGCAGGATAAACAGCACGTACTTGATCGAAACGACCCAGACCAGCGACCAGAAAATCAGCGCCAGGATCCCGAAGACCCCGTCGTGATTGACCTGAACCCCATAACCGCCAGCAAACACCTCTTTAAGGGTGTAGAGCGGGCTGGTGCCGATATCGCCGTAAACCACCCCCACTGCCGCCACCAGCATGCCGATCGGCTTTGCGTTGGACTGCTCGGCACCTGCTGCCTGACTACTTGCCTGACCCATCAACCACTCCTGCCCTTTGACCTGCGGTCTTTTATAAACAGCGCGCCTGCTGCGGGCGCCTATGCTGTCCACAGCATGCGCTGTTTTACTTCTCGTTACAGACGATTTATTGACCGAGGAAATTCACTCAGGTGCAACGGCGCGAAGCATAGCGCAGCACTCGTCGTATTTCCCTGCATAAAGCTGGTCAAGAGCGATTCCCGTCGCTAGAATTGCGCACTTTTTGATCAGAGGCACACCAAGTGCCCATCCGCCACCTTTCGTGCACGACGGGCGGCGTCATTCAATACCGAGGTTAGACATGTCCACCACCATCGCAAAAGCCAACCCCAAGGTCGGCTTTGTATCCCTGGGTTGCCCAAAGGCTCTGGTCGACTCCGAACGCATCCTTACGCAACTGCGCATGGAAGGCTATGACGTCGTGTCCACCTACCAGGACGCGGACGTGGTGGTGGTCAACACTTGCGGCTTCATTGACTCGGCCAAGGCCGAGTCCCTGGAAGTGATCGGCGAAGCCATCAAGGAAAACGGCAAGGTGATCGTCACCGGCTGCATGGGCGTGGAAGAAGGCGCCATCCGCAACGTGCACCCAAGCGTGCTGGCCGTGACCGGCCCGCAGCAGTACGAGCAAGTGGTCAACGCCGTGCACGACGTAGTGCCGCCGCGCCAGGACCACAACCCGCTGATCGACCTGGTGCCGCCGCAGGGCATCAAGCTGACGCCGCGCCACTACGCCTACCTGAAGATTTCCGAAGGCTGCAACCACAGCTGCAGCTTCTGCATCATCCCGTCGATGCGCGGCAAGCTGGTGAGCCGCCCGGTGGGCGACGTGCTGGACGAGGCCCAGCGCCTGGTCAAATCCGGCGTGAAAGAGCTGCTGGTGATCTCCCAGGACACCAGCGCCTACGGCGTCGACGTCAAATACCGCACTGGCTTCTGGAACGGCGCGCCGGTGAAAACCCGCATGACCGAACTCTGCGAAGCCCTGAGCAGCCTCGGCGTATGGGTGCGCCTGCACTACGTTTACCCGTACCCGCACGTTGACGAGTTGATCCCGCTGATGGCCGCCGGCAAGATCCTGCCGTACCTGGACATCCCGTTCCAGCACGCCAGCCCGAAAATCCTCAAGGCCATGAAACGCCCGGCCTTCGAAGACAAGACCCTGGCGCGCATCAAGAACTGGCGCGAGATCTGCCCGGACCTGATCATCCGCTCCACCTTCATCGTCGGCTTCCCCGGCGAAACCGAAGAAGACTTCCAGTACCTGCTGGACTGGCTGACCGAGGCCCAGCTGGACCGCGTCGGCTGCTTCCAGTACTCGCCGGTGGAAGGTGCTCCGGCCAACCTGCTGGACGCTGCCATCGTGCCGGACGACGTCAAGCAGGACCGTTGGGAGCGCTTCATGGCGCACCAGCAGGCCATCAGCTCGGCGCGCCTGCAACTGCGCATCGGCCGTGAGATCGAAGTACTGATCGACGAAGTCGACGAGCAAGGCGCTGTAGGCCGCTGCTTCTTCGATGCACCGGAAATCGACGGTAACGTGTTCATCGACGATGCCAGCGGCCTGAAGCCAGGCGACAAGGTCTGGTGCACCGTGACCGACGCCGACGAGTACGACCTGTGGGCTGAAAAACGCGCATAAGGTGTAAAGAATTGAAAAAGCCCTGCCTCTGGACAAGATGCGGGGCTTTTTTAGGTCTATCGTTTTGCCCATCGGCGCCAATCATCGGCAAGGGGCAGCGGGCATGCGTCAGCATTCGGTTATCCATACACCCAAATCCAGCGACTATCAGGAACTGACCCGCATCTGGGAGGCTTCGGTGCGGGCCACCCATGACTTCCTGCCGAACAGTTACATCGAGTTGCTGAAAAACCTGGTGCTGACCCGCTACCTCGACGCGGTGATGCTGATCTGCACCAAGGACTCGCGCCAGCGCATCACCGGGTTTGCCGGGGTGGCCGCGGGCAAGGTCGAGATGCTGTTTATCGACCCCGAGCACCGTGGCCAGGGCCTGGGCCGGCAATTGCTGCGCTATGCCATCGAGTCGATGAATGCCGATCAACTGGACGTCAACGAACAGAACCCGCAGGCCCTGGGCTTTTACTTCAAGCAAGGCTTTGAGGTGATCGGACGCACGGACCATGACGGCATGGGCCAGCCTTATCCGTTGCTGCACATGCGTTTGCGCCAGGCCCAGCCACAGGCGCGTCGCGGCTAAATGAAATGGAGCCGGGATTAACCGGCGCCACACAGGTACAATAGCCGCCCCCTTTTGTTTCGGCCCTTGTCATGACTGAACCCCTACGCCTCTCCAAACGCCTCATCGAACTGGTCGGTTGCTCCCGTCGGGAGGCTGAGCTGTTCATCGAAGGCGGCTGGGTCACGGTGGACGGCGAAGTGATCGACGAGCCGCAGTTCAAGGTCACCACCCAGAAGGTCGAGCTTGACCCTGAGGCCAAGGCCACAGCGCCGGAGCCGGTGACCATCCTGTTCCACGCCCCCGCCGGCGTGGATGCCGAGACAGCCATGGCGTCGATCAACGCCGAGACCCTGTCGGAAGAACACCGCTTCAGCAAGCGCCCGCTCAAGGGCCACTTCCTGCGCCTGACCGCCAGCAGTGACCTGCAAGCCAAGGCCAGCGGCCTGCTGGTGTTCACCCAGGACTGGAAGATTTTGCGCAAGCTGACCGCTGACGCGAACAAGATCGAACAGGAATACGTGGTGGAGGTGTCCGGCGACATGGTCGCCCACGGCCTGAACCGCCTCAACCATGGCCTGACCTACAAAGGTAAGGAATTGCCGGCGGTGAAAGCCAGCTGGCAGAACGAGAACCGCCTGCGCTTTGCGCTGAAAAACCCGCAACCGGGTGTGATTGCCTTGTTCTGCGAAGCCGTCGGCCTGAAAGTCGTCGCCATTCGACGCATCCGCATTGGCGGAGTCTCCATCGGCAAAGTGCCGGTAGGCCAATGGCGCTATCTGTCCGGCAAAGAAAAGTTCTAAGACTTTTTTCGCCGCCGAATCTCTCGATACCGCCTGCCTGGGCGGTGTCCACAGTTGAATGACCAGGATTGCCCACCATGATTCACAATGACGTACTGCGCAGCGTGCGCTACATGCTCGACATCAGCGACAACAAGATGGTCGAGATCATCAAGCTCGGCGGCATGGAAGTCACCAAGGACGACCTGCTGACCTACCTCAAGAAAGACGAGGAAGAAGGCTTCGTGTTCTGCCCGGACGAAGTCATGGCGCATTTCCTCGATGGCCTGGTGATCTTCAAGCGCGGCAAGGACGAGAGCCGTCCACCGCAGCCGATCGAACTGCCGGTGACCAACAACATCGTCCTGAAGAAACTGCGCGTGGCCTTCGAACTGAAGGAAGACGACATGCACGCAATCCTCAAGGCCTCCGAGTTCCCGGTGTCCAAGCCTGAGCTGAGCGCACTGTTCCGCAAGTTCGGCCACACCAACTACCGCACCTGTGGTGACCAGCTGTTGCGCAACTTCCTCAAGGGCTTGACCCTGCGCGTTCGCGCCTAAACCCGTGAACTACAGCGTCTCGCCCATCGGCTTTGTCCGCTCCTGCTTCAAGGAGAAGTTCGCCATCCCGCGCCAGCCACAACTGGCGCCTGCCGCCCGGGGCGTGCTGGAGTTGGTGGCGCCATTCGACCAGGGTGAGGCGGTGCAGGGTTTGGAACAGGTCAGCCATGTGTGGCTGCTGTTCCTGTTCCACCAGGCGCTGGAAGACAAGCCCCGCCTGAAAGTGCGCCCGCCTCGCCTGGGTGGCAACACGTCCATGGGCGTGTTCGCCACCCGCGCGACGCACCGGCCCAACGGCATCGGCCAGTCAGTGGTCAAGCTGGACAAGGTGGAAGATGGGCGCCTGTGGATATCCGGGATCGACCTGCTGGATGGCACACCGATTCTCGACATCAAGCCGTACGTGCCGTACGCAGACATAGTTGACACTGCGACCAACAGCATCGCCAGCGCTGCGCCACCGCTGATTCCCGTGCAGTGGCTGAAGACTGCGCTGCAACAGGCAGAAGGCCACGCTCAGCGCCTTGGCGAGCCATTGGTGGCGTTGATCGAGCAGTGCCTGGCGCAGGATCCACGGCCGGCGTACCAGACGCCGGGGCCGGAGCGGGAATACGGGGCGCAGTTCTGGGATGTTGATGTGCGCTGGCACTATCCCGAAGCCGGGATGATTTGTGTGCTGGAAGTCGTGTCGGCCGGGTAAACCGGAAACAAATGTGGGAGCGGGCTTGCTCGCGAAAGCGGTGGATCAGTCAATACATCTGGTGACTGTTACACCGCTTTCGCGAGCAAGCCCGCTCCCACATTTTTTTGCGTCGCGCTTATTTCTCGACGAACGCACGCTCGATCAGGTAGTCGCCCGGCTCACGCATACGCGGGGAAACCTTCAAACCGAAGCTGTTGAGCACTTCGCTGGTTTCATCCAGCATGCTTGGGCTGCCGCACAGCATGGCGCGGTCGTCTTCAGGATTGATCGGCGGCAGGCCGATATCGCTGAACAGCTTGCCGCTGCGCATCAGGTCGGTCAGGCGGCCTTCGTTTTCGAACGGCTCACGGGTCACGGTCGGGTAGTAGATCAACTTGTCACGCAGGGCCTCGCCGAAGAACTCGTTCTGCGGCAGGTGCTCGGTGATGAATTCGCGGTAGGCGACTTCGTTGACGTAACGCACGCCGTGGCACAGGATCACTTTTTCGAAACGCTCGTAGGTTTCCGGGTCCTGGATCACGCTCATGAACGGCGCCAGGCCAGTGCCGGTGCTGAGCAGGTACAGGTGTTTGCCCGGCTTCAAATCGTCAAGCACCAGGGTGCCCGTCGGTTTTTTGCTGATGATGATCTCGTCGCCTTCCTTCAAGTGCTGCAATTGGGAAGTCAGCGGGCCATCAGGCACCTTGATGCTGAAGAACTCCAGATGCTCTTCCCAGTTCGGGCTGGCAATCGAGTAAGCGCGCATGAGCGGGCGGCCGTTGGGCTGTTGCAGGCCGATCATCACGAACTGACCGTTCTCGAAGCGCAGGCCCGGATCGCGGGTGCACTTGAAGCTGAACAGAGTGTCGTTCCAGTGATGAACACTGAGGACACGCTCGTGGTTCATGTTGCTCATGTACGGGGGACTCCTGGAAATGGGTCTGCGCCAAATGATGGATGCGCAATTGCACAGCATTCTAATGGCGGCGACAATATCTGTTAACTGGATTATTAAGATAAGGGTTATCGGTTATATCGATATGCGATTTACTCTACGTCAACTGCAAGTCTTCGTCGCCGTCGCCCAGCAGGAAAGCGTCTCGCGCGCTGCTGGCCTTCTGGCCTTATCTCAATCCGCCGCCAGCACGTCGATTACCGAGCTGGAGCGTCAATCCAGCTGCCAGTTGTTCGACCGCGCGGGCAAACGCCTGAGCCTCAACGCCCTCGGTCACCAGCTATTGCCCCAGGCGGTGGCACTGCTGGACCAGGCCAAGGAGATCGAGGACCTGCTCAACGGCAAGTCGGGCTTCGGCTCCCTGGCGGTCGGGGCCACGCTGACCATCGGCAACTACCTGGCCACGCTGCTGATCGGCAGCTTCATGCAGCAGCATCCCGAGAGCCAGGTGAAGCTGCATGTGCAGAACACTGCGCATATCGTGCATCAGGTGGCGCACTACGAAATTGATCTGGGTCTAATCGAAGGCGACTGCAGCCACCCGGACATCGAGGTGCAAACCTGGGTGGAAGATGAACTGGTGGTGTTCTGCGCACCCCAGCACCATTTGGCGAAGCGCGGCCAGGCGACCATGGAAGAGCTGACCCATGAAGCCTGGATCCTGCGGGAACAAGGCTCTGGAACACGCCTGACCTTTGACCAGGCCATGCGGCATCACCGCAGCGCGCTGAATATCCGCCTGGAGCTGGAACACACCGAGGCAATCAAACGCGCGGTGGAATCAGGCTTGGGGATTGGCTGCATTTCCCGGCTGGCGCTGCGCGACGCCTTCCGGCGTGGCAGCCTGGTACCGGTGGAAACCCCGGACCTGGACCTGGCCCGGCAGTTCTACTTCATCTGGCACAAGCAGAAGTACCAGACCTCGGCGATGCGCGAATTCCTCGAGCTGTGCCGGTCGTTCACCGCCGGGGTGCAGCGCAGCGACGAGATTGTACTGCCGACCATTGCCTAGATCAGGATCACGGCCCAGACCAGGGTAATCATGGTCAGCGCTACGAACTGCGCGGCGCTGCCCATGTCCTTGGCGTTTTTCGACAAGGGGTGCAGGTCCAGGGAAATCCGGTCGATCGCCGCTTCGACGGCGGAGTTGAGCAACTCGACGATCAATGCCAGCAGGCACACGGCGATCAGCAGCGCCCGCTCTACCCGGCTGACGTTAAGGAAGAAACTCAGCGGGATCAGGATGACATTGAGCAACACCAGCTGACGAAACGCCGCCTCGCCGGTGAAAGCCGCACGCAGGCCATCCAGGGAATATCCGCCTGCGTTGAAGATACGTTTGATACCGGTTTGACCCTTGAAAGGCGACATAGAGTAGGCAACTGAGCAAAAAGGTGTGGGGAAACTAGAGTAAGCAAAGTCAAAAAAACGTGAATGAACAGCGTCTTAATGCTGCGAAATTGACTCAAGTTGTTGCAAGAGCAGCGCCGCCTGGGTTCGCGTACGTACGCCGAGCTTGCGGAAGATCGCCGTGACGTGAGCCTTGATGGTCGCTTCCGACACGCTCAGCTCGTAGGCAATCTGTTTGTTCAATAGACCTTCGCAGACCATGGTCAATACGCGGAACTGCTGGGGCGTGAGGCTGGCCAGGCCATCACGTGCGGCCTTGGCTTCGTCGGAGACGTTGATCTCTTCAAAGGCCTGCGGCGGCCAGGAGACATCGCCATCCAGCACCGTGCGCACGGCTTTCTGGATGTCTTCCATGGAGCTGGACTTGGGAATGAAACCACTGGCACCGAACTCCTTGGAGCGCACCACCACCGACGCCTCTTCCTGGGCCGATACCATCACCACTGGTATCTGCGGGTATTGCCCACGCAGCAGCACCAGCCCGGAAAAACCGTAGGCACCCGGCATGTTCAGGTCCAGCAGGACCAGGTCCCAGTCGGACTTTTCGGTAAGGCGGGTTTCCAGCTCGGCAATGCTGGCGACTTCGACGAGGCGTACATCCGGCCCCAGGCCCAGCGTGACCGCCTGGTGCAGCGCACTGCGAAACAGCGGGTGGTCATCGGCAATCAGGATTTCGTATGTGGCCATTTATTAAATGATCCTGTTTTTTAGGGCGGCACTGATGGGTTCAGTGCTCGCCAACGCGCAAGGTGGCTGCCAGGCCAGCAGTCACCAAAGGGCGCGCTCAACGTCAAAAAGCGACGTATCCAATCTGTGACAGCGCCCCAATCGGCGCCAAGCATGCCCAGCGTAGCCTGGGTGGTCAAGCGCTACGCCCGTGGCTATTTTAGCGGGCTGCGCGTTTGCGCGGCCATCATGCAAAGGTCGGCTGGCCATGACACCTATAGATAAAGTGCAAGGCGAGTATGGACGACATCGGCCGGGTCCAGCGCCAGTTGAAACTTGGCGGCCAGGTAGTGGGTGCTGAATACGTCCAGGTAGGCATCCAGGACTTCACTGGCTGCGGCATCTTCAGCCAGCTCCAGGCACAGCGCGGCGACTTCGGCGGTGCAGAAGTGGTCATCACGCTTGGAGCGACGCAGCTTGTAGCGCGACAGTTGCTCGGGCGCCAGGCTCAGCACCGGCAAGTGCTCCAGGTACGGGCTCTTGCGGAACATCTTGCGCGCCTCGCTCCAGGTGCCGTCCAGCAAAATGAACAGCGGGCGCTTGCCCTCCTCCAGCCTGACCTGATGGACCACCCGCTCCGGGGCCACGAATTCGCCGGGAAAGACGATGTATGGCTGCCATTGCGGGTCGGCCAGCAAGGTCAGCAACTCCGGCTCAACCTCAGTGCGCGACCAGGGGAACGCAGTCGTGTCGTTGATCACATCGGCAATCAGCCAGCCGGTGTTGCTGGGTTTCATCGGCTCTACGTCGTGCATCAGCAGGCACATGCCGGATCTGGCCTGGACCTTGGGCCGCCAGGCGCACAGGCAGTACTCGGGAATCACCCGGCAGCCGGGGCAGCGTTCGGCCCGCGAGCCTCGCGCTACAAACGGTTTTACGGCACGGGCCAGGCGCTGCGTGCGCAAACGGGAGACGGCATGGCTCATCGGGTGCGCCGCAGGGAAGTGGAAATCGACACGGATAGAACTCGGAAGGCAAAAGTTACCGCAGTTTACCAGAGCCGCCCCCGGCCACCTGCACTTCCCGGCAATAGGCTGGCCCTAGGGGCAAGCGGTCACCTATAATCCCGCGCCACTGAACGCACAGCGCAGTGGCTGGTCTATGCACCAGTAACCGAATCAGGAGAGTTTCATGCTGCGTCTTATGCCACGCCTTGTAGTTCCGTCCGTCGCCCTCGCGCTGGTGTTGCCTCTGGGTGCCCAAGCGGCCTCGTTGCTGGAGGCTCAACTGAACAGGAAGCTGCAAAGCGTCGCAGAGGAAACCAACAAAGAACTGCCACGGGAAATTGACGAAAAGACCCTGGAAGTTGCCTACACCGTTGAAGGCTTGCAGCTGATTGACCATCTGAGCGTACTGCCCGACCGCGCCGAGCAAATGCGCGCCAACCCCAAGGCTGTTTACTTCCAGCTCGGCCAAAGTGTGTGCCTGAACAAGGGTTACCGCGAGCTGATGGCCAAGGGCGCGATCATGCGCTATGAAATCACCGAGAACAAAACCAACCGCCCGGTAGCCTCGGTGAAGTTCCAGGAAGCAGATTGCCCGGCACCGGCTGCCGCGAAGAAGAAAAAGTAAGCGATAACTCCTGTCGCGCGCCGCTGACCAGCGGCGCGCAATATCCCCCTCTGCACTCTCCGCCATTGCCCGCCCGCGGCAGCGTCTAAACTCCCTCAGAAGTGATCAATAAGCGGTTGCCAGCCAAGACTTTATAGGCTCATGATCAATTCATCCTGAACGCCTGGAACATCGGGTTTTCACACCGTCCTGTAACATTTTCAGGGCAAAAGAGGGTTGCCCTCCTGAGCGTGCAATGCAAAGGTTTTTAATCATAAGGAATATACAGAACCGGTTTCGCCCACCTCGTTAATCAGAGGCAACGACACATGCAGTGTCGTGGTCCCGACGAATCTCTCGCCGGCACCCAGGGTTCTGTGAAGAAGGAGAAGTTGAATGCCTTACGAACCGAATGAACTCCTGATCCGTCAATTTGAAGAAAACGGCACCGACCTCACGCAGCAGGTCGACGCGCAACTCCATTTGATTGCGCCCAACAGCCCGAATATTCCCCTTTATCGCGACATGATCTTCACCGTGTTGCGCATGGCCCAGGACGACCGCAGCCGCTGGAATGCCAAGATAACCTTGCAGGCGATCCGGGAACTGGACCACGCCTTCCGCGTGCTCGAACAGTTCAAGGGGCGGCGCAAAGTCACGGTGTTCGGCTCGGCGCGCACGCCGGTGGAAAGCCCGTTGTACGCACTGGCCCGGGAAGTGGGCGCGGTCCTGGCCCGTTCGGACCTGATGGTGATCACCGGCGGTGGCGGCGGCATCATGGCGGCGGCCCACGAGGGTGCCGGCCTGGAGCACAGCCTGGGGTTCAACATCACCCTGCCCTTTGAACAGCACGCCAACCCGACCATCGATGGCACCGAAAACCTGCTGTCCTTCCACTTCTTCTTTACCCGCAAGCTGTTCTTCGTCAAGGAAGCCGACGCCTTGATCCTGTGCCCGGGCGGTTTCGGTACCCTGGATGAAGCGCTGGAGGTGCTGACCCTGATCCAGACCGGCAAAAGCCCGCTGGTACCGGTGGTACTGCTGGATGCACCAGGCGGTAGCTTCTGGCAAGGCGCACTGGACTTTATCCGCAGCCAGCTTGAGGCCAATCGCTACATCCTGCCCACCGACCTCAAGCTGGTCCGCCTGGTGTACAGCGCCGAAGAGGCGGTGGACGAAATCAACCAGTTCTACGCCAACTTCCACTCCACCCGCTGGCTGAAGCGCCAGTTTGTGATTCGCATGAATCATCCGTTGAGTGACCGCGCACTGGCCCATCTGCAGGAGGCATTTGCCAGTCTTCGCCTCAGTGACGACTTCCAACAAATCGCGTACACCGGCGAAGAGCATGACGAGCCAAGCTTCAGCCATCTGACGCGGCTGGTGTTCAACTTCAACGGGCGTGATCAGGGACGGTTGCGGGAATTGGTGGATTACATCAACTTGCCGGAAAACTGGGCCCAGGCTCAGGGGAAAACGCAGCAGCGGGTGACGGAGACGGCGTGACCTGACACTGAAACGAAAAAAGGCCCGCTATTTTCATAGCGGGCCTTTTGGGTTGTGTCAGGTAGAACGATGCGCAGGTTAGGGCCGCTGCGCAGCCCAGCGGGAGCAAGCTCCCTCGCCACACCAAGCCCCGCAATGATCAGAGCAACCATTTACCAGGCGCAGACTTCAGTCATCCATATCCCGACCGCTCAACAGGCGACTGATCATCTCCATCGAAAACCCGCGATAACTCAGGAAGCGACCTTGCTTAGCCCGCTCACGCGCATCAATGGGCAGATGACCGGCAAACTTGCGCCGCCAGGTTTCTTCCAGTTGCGCCTGCCAACTGATGCCACACTCACGCAACGCGAGTTCGATATCAGCCCGCTGCAGGCCACGCTGGCTCAGCTCTTCACGAATTCGTGCAGGGCCATAGCCGGATCGGGCTCGGTAGGAGACGAAACTTTCGAGGTAACGGGACTCCGACAGCAGCCCTTCTTCCGTCAAACGGTCAAGGGCTGCGTCGATCATCTCGGGATCTGCGCCACGCTGACGCAGCTTACGCGTCAGCTCGACTCGACCATGCTCGCGCCGTGCGAGCAGGTCCATTGCAGTGCGCCTTACGGCGACGGGTGTATCCAGGACAACGCTCATCGTTTGCTTCAGATGTCAGTGTCGACTTCTTCTACTTCTTCAACCGGCTCGCGGTTGGCGGCAGCCTTGACGTCAGGTGCCGGGGTCAGCAACTTGTCGCGGATCTGCTTCTCGAGCGTAGCGGCAACATCCGGGTTATCCGCAAGGAACTTGGCCGAGTTGGCCTTGCCCTGGCCGATCTTGCTGCCGTTGTAGGCATACCAGGCACCGGATTTCTCGACGAAACCGTGCAGCACGCCCAGGTCGATCATCTCGCCGTTCAGGTAGATACCCTTGCCGTAGAGAATCTGGAACTCGGCCTGACGGAACGGCGGGGCCACCTTGTTCTTCACGACTTTAACGCGGGTTTCGCTACCGACAACCTCGTCACCTTCCTTCACCGCGCCAGTACGACGGATGTCCAGACGGACCGAAGCGTAGAACTTCAGCGCGTTACCACCGGTGGTGGTTTCCGGGCTGCCGAACATCACGCCGATCTTCATCCGGATCTGGTTGATGAAGATCACCAGGCAGTTGGCGTTCTTGATGTTACCGGTGATTTTACGCAAGGCCTGGGACATCAAGCGGGCTTGAAGGCCCACGTGCATGTCGCCCATTTCGCCTTCGATTTCAGCCTTGGGTACCAGGGCTGCCACGGAGTCGACCACGATCACGTCGATGGCGTTGGAGCGCACCAGCATGTCGGTGATTTCCAGCGCTTGCTCACCGGTGTCCGGTTGCGAAACCAGCAGGTCGTCAACGTTGACGCCCAGCTTGCCGGCGTATTCAGGATCCAGGGCGTGCTCGGCATCGACGAACGCACAGGTGGCGCCCATTTTTTGTGCCTGGGCAATCACCGACAGGGTCAGGGTGGTTTTACCGGAAGATTCAGGACCGTAGATCTCAACGATACGGCCTTTTGGCAGGCCGCCAATGCCGAGCGCGATGTCCAGACCCAGAGAGCCAGTGGAGATAGCCGGGATCGCCTGACGGTCGTGATCGCCCATACGCATTACGGCACCCTTGCCGAATTGACGTTCGATCTGACCCAGGGCCGCAGCCAAGGCTTTCTTCTTGTTGTCGTCCATTAAAGTCCTCACGTAATCAATAAGGCCTGGCGGCCAACACCTGTATAAGTAGACAGTATTGTTCCACAAAGATCCGTGATCGCCTACCCCTGATTTTCTATTTCTGCTGCAGCTCGTCGCAACAAGCCCTCTAGCGCGGCCTTTACCGTTTGTCGGCGGACCTCGTCGCGGTTGCCGGGAAAGTGTTCGAGCTCGGCGGTAACCTCATCGCCCACGCCCCAGGCCAGCCATACGGTGCCCACCGGCTTGTCCGGCGAACCGCCATCGGGCCCGGCCACGCCGCTGACTGCCACGGCAAAACGCGCCAGGCTTTTCTCCTGGGCGCCCCGCACCATCGCCTCCACCACTTCGCGACTGACGGCACCGACCTTGGGGAACAGGGCCTCCGGCACATTCAGCTGCCGGGTCTTCTGGCGATTGGAATACGTGACATAGCCCGCCTCGAACCAGGCCGAACTCCCGGGAATCCGCGTGATTGCCTCGGCGATACCGCCGCCGGTGCACGACTCGGCCGTTGTGACGTGGGCATTGAGAACCTGCAAGCGTCGGCCAAGTTCAGCGGCGAGTTGAGTAATTTCCTTCACGGTCATCTCCTGGAGTGGACGGGCGTTCGCCTACCCTACAGGAGCCCATGGGCCATGCAAGTTACAAGAGACTAACGCGCGACGGCCCGGACATACGCCTGGCAGGCGCGCAAGGCGATCATTGCGTTATCGCCGTCGTCGGTGATGCCGATAATTCGTTGAGCATGCGCCGGGTCAAGTCGGGCTCGCGGGGCGCCATGAACCAGGCGGCCGGAGGGGGTGGTGGCTGGCATTGCACAGCCGCTGGCTGAATCGCTGGCGTCGAGAAGGACTGACAACCGCACATCAGCAGTGGCCAGGCGATCCCGCAGGTGAGCCTGAGCGCGTTGTGCATCGGAAAGCTCCCGGGTGTGTTGTTGGTCGCTGGCGCTGAGTTGTTGCTCCAGTGCCAGCCGTTTGTCCTGTTCCACCTGTTGTTGCTGGCTGAGTGCTGCGGCATGCAGAGCCTGCAGGTGCTCGAGTTGTGCGCCATATCGCCAAGCCTGTACCTGCCAGGCAACACCCGCCGAAACTGCGAACAACAGGCAAAACCCAAGCAGGCGACACGACGTCAGGAAGCCCATGACACCGCCTTCGCCCGCGCCCACAGTTGCATACGGTTCTCCAGACCGTTGAGGCCACCATTGATGCGCCGGGTGATCGTGGTGAACTGGTCCTGGTCAGCCAGCTCGTTCAAGCCATTGCGCTGCCAGAACCACGCGGCAGATTCGCACGCCCATTGCGGCGTCTCCAGCAACTCCGGTTGGTGCAACAAACGCTCATCGCCGAACAGTGCCTGACTGCACGCCAGGTAGTTGCGCCGGCCGGTGATCTGGATCAGGCCGCGGCCGCGATACTTCTGGCCATCGCCGTCGGCTTCCGGGGAGTTGCCCAGACGGGCGGCCAAGGTACCGGTGTCGTATTTGCTCAGGTATTGATCGCTGCCCAGTTCACGTACGTAGCGCAGTTCGCCGGATTCGTGGCCGATTTGGGCGAGGAAGGCGGCGATGCGTTTGGGTGTGGTGATTTGGCGGTTGGACATGGCTGTGTTCAGCGCAGATACGAAAACGCCCGCTTGGGCGCGGGCGTTGGGCATGATTTGCACAAGATCATTCTGGGTTATCGGCATGAAAAAACCTCCGAACTCACGAGCACCACACTATTGTACAAGGCCAACCATCCAGTCCGGTTTAACCGGCCGAAATTCGGAGGCTGGAAACTTCGAGTTCTGCGGCCAATCACGCAGCAGTTGGAAATAAGCCAGCAGTTGCGCAAATTGTCCTTCTGTCAGCGTGGTATCTCGCTTCAGATCGGACTCATCCCGATGGCGCTCGCGAAGCCACTTGATACTGTCGATTTCCGAATCCCGCCAGAGTCGTTCGGATTCACATTCGTTCGTGTTCCTCAGCTTTTCATCGAGATGCCAGGACGAGCCATCCCAAACGTGATCTGACCCGGGGCGTTTCAGCGAGGTAAGCTCCAACGGCAACTCACCTAACTGCTGCCATTGGATCTCCTCGCCGGTATCCGTTCGATACACAAGGCCGCGCAGGTCCGGAACCAGGTTCCAGATAGCTTGAGCATCTTTAACGTGAACCGCAGCAAAGCCGGGCTCGGTTACAGGCGGGGCTTCACTGAAAGCCATGGAGGGGATAAGCCAGGCCCCCTCGACAAGTGGATCGGGGTCAGCAAAAGCCGTTCCGATGTATTCGCCCGTCACCGGGTGTGCCTGATAAACAACAGGGGCAGAAGCAGTCATGATTGACCTCAGTACTTGATGCACATAAGACGGGAAGTGTTGCGCGGACGCGTTTCGTTGGCGGTGCGTGGAACACCATTGACGCCGTTGGTTACGGGGTCACCGGTGCTGCCAATGTTGAACGATGCGTTGGAACCACCGCCCACGCCGTTCCAGTTGCCTGGGCTCCCGTTCAGGGTGGTGCCAGGACGAGGGCCGTGCCAATGGCCTTGCATCGCATCCAGTTGCAACGACCCCAGCCCGCGTTGCGGGTCCACGCCGCGTCCATCGTCAAAGCCACGGATGAACTCACCACGGCTGTCCGGCAGGTTAAACGTAGTGCTTCCGTCACCAGCGCCAAACGTCGTCCCTATCACGTCAAACAGCTTTGAATAGGCTGTACGAGAAACCGCAGCACCGTTCTCTTTCAAAAACCCAGCCGGTGCCGAGGCACCGCAATACTGAATCGTCGTCCCGACCGGAACCCCCATCGACGCTGGGTCGAGATTTCCAGAGTGCCAGAGCCTTCGTGTTGGGCTCCAGACCTTAGCCTGAGAGCAGCCTCGGATGTAGACATCCGGTTCTGTGTTCCCCTGCTGAAAACCAATCTGCCCCGCGTAATTTCCGTCGCCGTAAGGGATATTCACCAATCCGACGTAGTTGGCGAAACTGGTATTCCCGGCACTGTAATAGTAAAACCCGCCGGGTAGCCCAACGGTATCAATCGCGGCAGCAGGTGCAACATTGCCACCCAGTCCGTATTGACCAATGCTCAGCGCATCTGTCACACCATAGCCCGCAAGGGTCGTAGCCTTATCCGCTTTGATTGAAGGGTTGAAGTTGATCTCAGACCAAATTTTCTTCGAACTCCAGAGCAACTCACCGTCCGCGTTCATCGCGAGTGCTCGAGCAATTATCTTGCCCCAATGGAACATGATTCGTGGTGCATAGTTGAAATCTCGTGTGGAATCAGAAACTTCTTGCGCTTCACGAATTTCCAGTGCGCCCCCCTGTCCATTGCCGATCTCACCCAATATGCTGGAAGAAAGACTTGGGCGCTGCTGGGACGTACGGCCTACCACCAGAGCATCCGTAATCCCATACCCCGCCAACGTCGTCGGCTTATTCCTCAACTTCAACCAATCACTCAACACACTCAACGCTTGCGCCAGCTGATCGGTCTTCGTCTCATCCGGCGCAATCCCCGCCGCCGCCAGCACATTCAAAATCTCCTGCGTAACCCCATTCCCCCAAGCTGCCGGAATCAAACTCCCCGGCGTCCCGGTCACCGGGTTTTCATCCACAAACTTGCCATTCACCAGCCCAACGCTGGGCACACTCTTTGGATAATCCACGCTTCTACCCTCTAGTCATAATTGATGTGCACCTGCGTATGAGCAGGTGCGCTGCGATGAATCAGGCACTCCAGGGCATTGCCCGGGTTGACGCCAAACCGCTCTCCCCAATAACTCGCCCCAAACCGCCGCCCCAGGTGCTGGCGGCCGCCGGTGTTGAGCGTCCACATGAAGTGCGCCTGCCAGGTGCCAAAATGCGCCGCGCCAAACCGTGAGCGGCCCATGCGCGGGGCGCGATGTTCAGTGACACTGGCGTCGGGATAACCCTGGCTGCGGGCGATTTCGATGTAGTACGCGGCGCGCTGGCTGCCCACCGCCAACAGACGTCGACGCACCGCCAGGCGACGGTCGTCGTACAGCGGGCTCAAGCCCAGGCAAGGGTCAGGCAGTTGCATCACCCTTTCCCACTCCGGCACCAGTTCGCTGACGGTCACGGGGTCCATTTCGTTTTGCAGGTCGCAGGCGCGGGCGTCGATGCGCGTAAGTTCTTCGGCGATGCCTTTGAGCACCGTCTGCAACTGCGGCATGGTCTCCAGGTACCAGGCCGGACCGCTGGGCAACAGGGCGATCAGTTGCTCCTCGTACTGGCCAGCCGTCCTTATCCCAGCCATGTGATACCTCCAAACACCAGTAACTGGTTTGTCGCCGCCGTAACGTCCGCCAGCGGGCTTGTCAGTTTGTGATCGGTCTCACCGGTGGCGGTGCTGATGGCTTCGGCGATGTGGGTCAGCAACAAGCTGTCGCCCAGCCCCGCTTCGCGATTGTGCAAATCTCGCAGTTGGGCCTCGACGGCCGCACGCACGGCGCTGGTGTCGGGGGTCAAGCGCAGTTGATAAGCCACTGGTTTCATCACCGGCGCCAACACATACACATCAGCGGTCACTGGCCGCAGCGGTTCGATATGGGCTTGAACCTGCACCAGCTGCGCGGCATTGGGGATCGGCTGCGGGTCGTCGTCACGCATCACGAACACCCCCACCGTCCCCGGCCCCAGGTAATTGCCGCGACACCATGCGCGGGTAATGCCGGGCACTTCGAGGGACCAGGTCTCGTAATCCTGTGCCGAACCGCCCTGGGGAATAACGCGATAGGAACGAATCACCCGCGCCCGCAGCGACTCCAGGGTTTCTCGTGCCACACCGCCGGTCAACCCCGGCGCCAGCACGGTAAAGGTCGAACCAATACCTTGCAGCGGCTGGACCGCGATCAGGCTCAGCCCGGCATCAGCGTTGCCCAGCGTGCCGGCATCAATCGCCTGCACCGTGGCGGTGTTGAGGCCTGCATGGGTGGTACCGGCAGCGGTGACTTTGAAGCTGCGACCATCACTGGCTTGCAGCACCGTGTCCACATCCAGCACCGCGCCCGCCGCTGCGGTAAAACTCACGGTGCCACTGGCGGCTACCGCCGCCTTGCGTGCCTGGTTCAAACGCAGCGCAGCGATGCGTTCCAGGGTGGATTCATCGGCGGTATCCGGCAGGATCTGCTCAGCGATCCAATCGAGATAACCGTACAGGCCGAACGCAGCGCCACTCAGTGTGCGCGCCAGGACCTGGGCATCGGACTGGCGCAGCGAATCGCTGGCCAGGTCGCTTTGGGTGCGTTTGATCAGCACCGGCAGCGAAGGGGTTTCAAACGGCATAGATCACCTGCCAACTGTTATCAGGGTTGATGTCCAGGCGCTCGCCATCGGCCAGGGTCAGCTGCGTGCGCAGGTTGAGCCGCTGGGCGTCGAGGCGCTCACTGAGGACTTCGATGGCGCTGCAATGCCCGTCGTCGATCAGCCATTGCAAGGCTTCGCGGGCATAGAATTCGGCGTCCAGTTGCGTCTGGCGGGTCAGCTTGACCCGGCGCAGCAACCACAACCTTGAGCCGATACGGTCGTCGGCCACGCTGGGAAAACTGTCGCCCCACCAGCCGAAGCGCTCGTCATCGTCAACAGGGTCATCCGGCGCGGCACGGCGCCAGGTGAACAGGCTGATCAGCACCGAGCGGGTCAGGGCCTTTTTCAGGTTGTCGGAGACAAACATCACTGGCCTCCCGCCGGCGCACCGGTCTGACCGCTGCCGGGCTGGACGCCCACATGCACGTGCTGGATCTGGCTGATGCCGCCGGCAATCTGGTCGCCCTGGGAAATGATCTTGCCGCTCTGGGTCAGGGTCGGCGTATCGATGTTCACAGCGTGGCTGGCGCGGATATTCAAGGTGCCGGTTTCAATGTCGATTACCCGCCCGCGCTTGAAATGAACTTTGTCGCCTTCGTCGGTATAGATCGCCACTTCACCCGGCGCCAGGGACTGCAAGCGATAGCGACGGTCTGCCACCACCAGCACGATGGCATGGGAGCGGTCACCGCCCAGGAAGGTAGCGATGCCTTCAGCACCCGCCAGAGGGTTGCTGGTAAAACCGTAGGGTTCGAAGTGCTCCATGTCGTCGTTCACTTCGCCTGCCGTCAGGCGCATTTGCAGCGATTGCAGCTTGGTGGCCGAGTGGGCGAGCACGACAGTGCCGCGCGCCAGCAGGCGAGTCAGTAAGCTCATGGAAATTCCTTGGTGGTTAAGCGGATGGCAACGGATTGGCATCAAAGGTGGACGGCGGCGCCACCTGTAGCGTGGTGATCGAACCTTGGTCGGAGAGCGACCAGGTGACCTTGGAGATCAGCATGTCCTGGTCAAAGCCCAGCACCGGATCGATCACCCGCACCAACAGGTTGTGGCGCCACAAATCGCCGTTGGACTGCCGCCAGCCTTGCACGGTGTAGGTGGTGGTCAGGGCTTTTCCGGTACGGGTGGCGCGTTCCCAGTCGGCGCGTTGCTGGGCCAGCTCGGGGGTCAACTGCGTCGGTTCGCTGATCACCGTGACGCGTTTTCGCGTGGCTTTTTCATCCCGGGAAATCCCTGAAACCTCACTGACCGCCGCTGCACTTTTCTGATCATCGCCCTTGTGCTGGCCGATGACGCGGTACTCGGAAAATACCGAGCTGAAGTCCATCGGTGCGTTAGCCGAAAGGATGTTCTGTCCCAGCTCCAGGCTGTCATTCGCACGCCCTGCACTACCGGGCGATGCCAATACCAGGCGCCCATCCGCATCGTCGGTGGAGAACACCCGATACAACGTCAGCAAGCGGTCGATGGATTGAAATACCGTCTCCCCGGGCACGATGCTGTGGGTATGCAGGCGCGCAGTTTCGGCAATCTCGCTGTGCACCTCCACGCCATAGGTGGCCGTCAGCGCCCGGACGATGCTCAGCACACTTTGCCCGCGCCACTGGCCGGGCTGGTTTATCGCTGCGCAGTCCACAAGGTCCTGGGTCACTGAACCGCCCTGAATACTCAGGCTGATCTGTCGGCCGTCGTAACTGATGGGCGCCTTGAACACAAAGCCGGTGAGCACCAGGTCGCAACCGATGCGTACCTGGCAACGGACGCCGGGCTTGATCGGCGCCGCCAGGGTTTGCCCGGGCCATTGCCAGGTGATGTTGAGGGTGAAGGTGCGAAATTGACGCTCCAGGTCGGCGCTGATTTCCACGCTTTTCCAGCCGCCATAATCCAGGCCGTCCACGGTCAGGGTGACGGCATTGTCCAACTCGTTCATGGGTTACTCCCTGACCACTTGCAGGTCCGCCGGTGGCAGGAAGCCCGGATGGGCCACCCGATTGCGCTGCACCACCTCGCCCACTCGCGTCGCGTCACCGAAGCGCTGATAGGCCAACAGCAAGGCGGGCATGCTGCGCATCGGCGTCAGATTGACCAGCCGGACACCGGACGAAGCCACCGCCGTCAGATGCGCGAACATCTGTTGGCGCAGGTCGTTCAGCGCAACATAGTGCCCGGCGTCGGCCTTCAATGCGGCTTGCCACATGGCTTCGTTCAGAAGGTCACGCAGCACCAGCACATCGTCGGCCACCGGCACTTCGCGGCGCTGCACCGGCTGTGCCGCCTGTTGCGCCACGGATGGCGTGGTACTGAGGGTCACCGCTTTTGTCGCCACCGGTACGTCCGCCAGCCAATGGGCGATCTTCACCCACAACGCATCCTGTACCAGGTTGGCAGTGGCTTGCACCGCCGCCACGCTGTCCTTGCCGGTGGTCAGCTTCGGCACGTCGATAGTGCGAGCCGCTTCCACCTGCTGCGAGAGGTTGGCCAGCATGCCGCGATAGCCGTTGCGGGCAAATGCCTTCAACTCCTTCACATCACCGAGCAAGCCCTTGAACTCGGTGCTCAATTCCTTGGGCACTTCCTTGATGGCTTTGACCAAGGCATTCAGGTCGCCATACAACTGAATCAGTGGGGCAAACTGCTGTTCAATCACCTGGTAAACCTCTGCCAGGCCATTGCGCAACGCCTGGATGCCCACCCGCGCCTGCTTCACCAGTGCGACGGCCTGCTCAAAGCGCAGCACCGCCGAACCCAGCAAACTGTCGGCCGACACCAGCAACAGCTGGCGGGTATTGACCGCCGTAGTGGGAAACTTCAAAGGTTCGTCGGGATAGAACTTCAGGGCAAAGGTCACCAGCCCGCCGTCCTGGCGGGTTTGGGTCATCTCGCATTCGCCGACCTTGACCTGCAACCGTCCAAGCCACGGGTGCACCAGCTCGCCGGCCCCCTCCTCCAGGGCCTTGAGCAACTTGTCGCGTTGCTCCAGGCAATCCTCGCCCACTACAAATGCCGTCAGCTCATGCACCCTGGACTGTTGGCCCAGCCCTTCAAAAAAAGGCAGGTCGCGCTGAGGGTATTCGTGCAACTGGCCCTTCTTGCCGACCGGGACTTTCGCCTGGTCAACCCAAAACCCGACGCCACGAAACGACGCCGGCAACAAACGATCACGCCAGCTCATTGGAGCCTCCAAGGGACAGGGAACGGTAGCCGACACGTGGGGTGACGCTCAGGCCGGGCTGGTTGGTTCTGGGCTGGTCGACCCGCAGGCCCGCCGGTGCATTGTCGAAGCTCACCCGCAAATCGCCGTTGAGCTGCGTGCGGTTGTTGGCAGCGGTTTGTTGCAGCAGCGAACTGGAGCTGGACGCCAGCGGTGATACCAAGCCAGGCCCCTTGCGGAACCAGGACGGATCGCGCGCGCTTTCGGCATTACGTTCCTGTTGCTCGGTGGTCAACTCCAGCACACTGCCGGTCGCCTGGTTGATCACCTCACCCAGCCCACCGTTGAACAGCTTGCGAATCGGTGCGGTGATCACCGCAAGCTTCTCCGAGAGCGCCGTGAACCAACTCAGCACCGGTGCCCACATGGCTTCAAGTTGCTCCATCGGATGCCAGTCGTCGAACAGGCCACTCAACACTACAAAGGCGTCCTGGGCCTGCAACTTGATATCGCCCCAGATCGAGGCGAATGCACCGCTGACGCTACCCCAGACGGCAGAAACCTTGTCCAGGGGCGACCAATCGAAGTAACTGCTGACGATGGTAAAAGCCGCCAGCGCGGTGAGTTTGAAGTCACTCCAGATCGCCGCAAACATCTCACTGATCACGCCCCAGTTGGCAATGATTTGCCCTTGGGGTGACCAACTGAACAGGCTTTTCATGAACTCGACCACCGGCACACTCAGTGCCTTGAGCAAGTCCCAGAGGGCCGCAAAAAAGCCGCTCAACGGCGTCCAGTTGTTGACGATCAAACCCATTGGCGACCAGGAAAACAGTGTGGTGAAAAAGCCGACCAAGGGCTGCGCCATTACCTTCAGCGACGTCCACAACCCTGCAAAAAAGCCTGTGATCGGCCCCCACAAGCGCATCACCTGTTCCAGCGGACGAAACGCAAAGACCGTCTGGAAAAACTCGCCCAAGGTTCCAATCGCCGCCATCACCCGTTCGCCGAGCCCGACAAAAAATGCCGAAATCGGCTTCCAGTTGGCAACGATCAAGCCTGCCGCGACGGCAATGCCTACAGCCACCAAAACTATCGGATTGGCGCTGAGCACCAGCTGCATCAAGCCCAGTGCCTGAGACACGCCGGTGACGGCCGCCTGCATCGCGGTAAACGCTACTGCGCCGGCAGCCAGGCCCTGCACCAGTTGCGGATTTTCGGTGAGCACCTGGGCCACCGTCGTCAGCAACGGCTCCAACCCGACCACCACCGCCGTGACGGCCGGCAACAGCGCAGTACCAAACGCCACCGACACCTTGTCCAGCGACGCGTTGAAATCCTTCAGCCCTTGCGCCGCCGTTTCGGTAACGCCCTGCCCCACGACGGCATTGACCTCGCCGACCTCAGCCCTGAACGCCATCGCCGATTTGATACCGCTGATAAACGGTGCCGCCAGCCCACCGCCCTTTACCAGGCCCGCGATATCGAGTTTGCCGAGACCGGTCTGTTCCAGGTTCTGCCTGAAGCGCCCGACCATGGCCTGCAGCGCAGCGAGCTTGGGCGACAGCTGGTCGATGCCGGTCAGGCGCACGGCGGTACTTTCTACTTTCTGAGCTTCTGCCATCACTGCACCTGCTGCATCGCATTGATCCGTTGCGCATGCTCCAGGGATTCCCGGAGCGTATCCAAAGGCCTGGCCAGCATCTGTTCGGGATCAACCTTCCAGAACCAGGCCAGGTCATAGGCCACCGCAATCAGCTCGGCGACGGAGCCTGCGCCGCACTCATGAAAAAACCAGCGACGGCCCAGCTCAGCGCGTTGAAGTCCATCAGGTCGAGCTGGTTGACCGACGACGGCGGGATACCCGCGCACACGGCGATGTACTTGGCGGCGACGTCAAGGTCCAGACTCACGTCTTCGCCCTTGTCGATCTTGTACGGCAGCGCCTTGATTGCCCGCACCTCCTGCACCGTCGGGCGGCGCAGGGTGAGTTCGGTCAATGACTCGCCGTGGGCCTCGATGGCCGCTTGCAGCTTCACCGTATCGGTCATTGCCAGGTCCCCTTGATGCCTTCGAATTTCAGCTCGATCACGGCATCATCGCCCTTGGCCACCGGCTCTTCCACCAGGTAGGCACCGGCCAGCACGTAGACCTTGCCGTTGTTGAATTCGCAGGTGACGGTCATGTCGGTGCCGGCGATCAGTTGCTTCAATGGAAAGTCCGGCGTGTGCAGCGCGGTAACTTTGAAAGACGGGGTGATGTCGGTTTCCTTATAGAAACCCGGCACCACGGTTTCCCGCTTGACGGCCATCAACGGTGCTTCGCAGCCGCCGTTGATGGTCAGTTGAGCGCCGTCCACTTTGACGTAGCAGGTGCCCGCAATCAGTTGACCCATGATGTTTCTCCCAAAAATAAGCCCGCACTCGGCGGGCTGGAATCAGTTGCGAAAAGCGCGGGGCCTACACCGCCGCGTCGTACTGCAAACGGAACTGGTTGAGCAGCGCGAACACCCGCAGCCCGTTGACGTAATCCGGCGGGAACAGCACGTTGACCCGGCTCGGGTCCTGGCTGTCGCGCTCGACGATCAGGTGCTCGGCGAACAGCTCGGCGTTCTCCACATGGCCTTCCAGTTCGAGCTTGGCGTACTGGGCAATCAGCTCACCGCGGATGGTGCTCGGGGTGACGATCGGCTGGCCGGCGCCAAAGCGCGTGCCGTCAGCAGCGAGTTTGTGGCGCCCGTACTTGCTGGTGATCACGCTCTGCAGGCGGCGCACGATAAAGGCCGACTGGTGCAGGGTTTCGCTGTCCAGATAGGAATTGTCCGCCTGGCCGAACGCGTTCTTCTGGTAAGTGGTGATCGCCCGCTGAATGCGCACGTAACCGCCTTCGTAGTAAGCGGTGGCGATGCCGTAGTTGAGCAGCGATTGGCGCTCGGTCAGAGTGAAGCGCTCGCTCGCGTCGGCCGGATCGAGGCCCGGCAAGCTGCCGCTTTGGGTCGGACGACTGGCATCGGCAGAGATGAACACCGCCGTGCGTGCAGCCAATGCTGCGGCCTGGACCCAGAACGGTTGCGGCACGCCCGGCTCCATGGCCTGGATGGTCACGTGCTGGTCATTTCGCCCTTGCCCGGCCGCCACCAGGGTGCCGATAGTGCCGCGCTTGGCGGTGTAGACGTGGCCGAACAGTTGCTTGGCCCACGACCAACGACCGCTGTTGTCATCCATCACCGCTTGCCAGGCGTTGAGGCTGGTGGTGTCGGCCCAGGGCATGCAGATGAACTCGAACGGCTCGTCGCCCAGCGCAGCCAATGCCGCGAGCTGGTCCGGCACACCGGCGCCCGCCGCCATTTTGCCGAGCACGGCGGTCAGGCCGTCGGGGGTTTGTTCGCCGTTGCTCTGGCCCAAGCGGTTGAGCTGCAGGCTGATGTCGTTGCCACTCTCACCGGTCCACTTGGCGGTCAGGGTGACGGTGCCATCGGCGGCTACCGCACTGACCGGCAGGTCGGCACTGGCGTTGATTTTCAGCGCCAGGGCGGTGGCAGCCACGGCAGCCGTCGCACCATTGATCACGGTCGCTTGAACCCGGGTGCCGCCGACGTACAGGCTGAGAATGCCACCTTGGGTCGCGGCGCCGGTCAGCTTGAGCTCGGCCTTGGCCGCGCTGCCTTCGGTGCTGTGCAGCGGCAGGCACCAGATCTCGCCCACCGGGTCACTCTTGCGGAACGTCTCGTACATAGACGCCAGCATCGAACCCTGGCCACCGATACGCTTGGCCATGGCCGCGCTCGATACCAGCACCAGGCTGCCGATTTCCGGGCTGGTGACGTTGTCGTTGACCTGGGCCACGATCAGCCGGCGCAAGGCCGACGACGCACTATTGGCCGCCGAATTGTCCATCTCGGCGTAGAACAGCGGCACACGAATGTCCGCCGGAATATGACTGAATCCGATCGCCATTACTTGGCTCCCTGTGGTTTTGCCGCCTTGACGGCTTTGGTTGTGATGTCGCCATCGGCCAGACGTCGACGCCACCAGGCGTTGTCCGGGACTTCGCGGCCTTCGGCGGGCAACAGATCGCCCGCCTCCGGGTCAGGTACGGCACGGCCGGAAACCGGCAGTACGGTGATGCGTTTGCTCATGGTTTTACCTCGGCAGAAAACGTCATTTCCAGGCGCCCGTCGGGGCCTGGGCGTTGCAGGTTGGGGTCGGCTGGGTCGATGGCATCGACCCGCACCGTCACCCCGTTGAAGGACGGCAAAGCGTCCAGTTCAAGCTCGAGCCAGGTTTCCGCCGGCTGCGTGCTGAGGTTGCGTCCCAACTGGCTCTCGAGAAAAAACCGCAGCCGGTACAACCCGCGAACCTTGCTGAGCAACAGCCATTCGCCAGCGTCGTACTGGATGGGCTCGTAGAACCCCTCGGGCCTGTAGCCCACCAGCGCCCGCCAGACCTCGGCGCGCAAGGCATGCAGCTGGTCCATCGCCTGGGCTTGCTGGCCCTCCGGCAAATCCAGCACCAGCACCACGCCAAAATGTTCGCGCAGGGGTTGGCGACTGCTGTTTTGCGCAGCGTTAGGGCTGGCCTTGTCACTGATCGGCGTCACGACCGCCTGGGGTGAGTCGAGCACTGGCAGGTTTTGCAGCGCGTCGAGGTCGAGGCCGGCGCGGATGTGTTGGTTGAACGATGGGCAGTGATCCCGAAGATGACTGACCAGGGAGGTGATCTTCATGGCATCTCACCGGGCAATAAAAAACCCGCAACGACGGGTGGGTGAATGGGGATTATTGGAGGTGTCATTCAGGTGCGGACAACCCGCTCGCCTTGACTGTGCAGCGGTAGCTCTCTTTGCGCTTGCCGCTGGCCGTCACCGTATCGATCGACCAGCGCCCTTGCATGAAGCCGGGCCAGGTCTCATCCAGCAGTAACAGCCCTTCAGCCCCCAGCGCCGGATCGCCCGGGCAGACCACATTGATGACCAGACCTTCACGGCCAACCCTGCGCATCTCGCCTTCAGCCGCAGCCCGGGCTTCTTCTTCGCTTTGATAACGCTGCGACAGAATTTTGAACGGCGCGAAACCGACCTCTACTTCACGTTTTTTACCGGCAGATGCATCCCACCAGGACGCCTGACCACCATTGAATTTAGCGCGGCTTGTCTCGGTAAAGCTGGCACTGATGAACGCATGGTCGCCGGGGCGATTATCGCGGGTTACCGACAGCGGCACGTCTGGCAACACCTTGCCCGACAATGTGGTGATCTGGCCTTTGCGGCCCAGTACGTACAGCTCGTCAACCGGCTTGGCCACTGCATCAAAACGCCGGGCAAGCCGGGTCAGGAAGCTCATGTCGCTTTCATTGGTCTGGTCGATATGGCTGATCATCTGACCGTCCAGGTCCGGCGCCACGCGCGGTGAAAATCCATAGCGTGTCGTCAGTTGGCGAAACAGTGCGCCCAATGTGATCGGTCCATGGCTGGCGGTGCGACGCTGTTTGAATTCGTGCTCGTCAAACGGCGCCGCGGTGGCGACCAGTACCAGGCGCATGGGAAACAGGTATGGCGTGCGCTGAGTAATCTTGAACAGGCCTTTATCTACCAGGCCCGACTCGAGATACCCGACACGCAAACCGATCCTGCCGCCCAGATCGGGCAAGCCCTCAAGCCCTTCAATGTCGAGGGTCAGCTTGAGCTGGTCAGACACGAAACCCGCAGTGTCGGTATGTTCCCACTCCAGCAGTCGCTCGTTGAGCAACACGGCATTGGCCCCGTAAATCTCCACTACCGGTGTGAATCCTAGTGCCATGAATCCTCCTTAATCCCACGCCGAAACCGGACTTTTCGCCACAGGGCGCACGCTCAGTTCCGGCACGATCACGCCAATGCCGGCAGGCAATACCGCGCCATGCTCCGCAAGCTCGGGATTCAGGCTCCACAGTGCTTCCTCCGCCGCATCATCGCTGCGGCCCAGTTCACGGTAGAGCAGCAAGTTCACCGAGTCACCGGCAATACTTCGAACTTTACGCATTGACGAACTCCTCCAATGTCAGCGTCCAATTGATCAGCATCGCCGTGCCGTCGTCGATCACGTTAGCCTGCTTCTCGTCCACCGACTTGATCGTCCACAACCCCCAGTTACGACCTATGCCATCTACCAGCGGCAACGGCGTACGCATGGCTTGCAACGCACGAAGTTCATCCAGCCGCGCCATCCCTGTCGCCCGCGCCGCCTTGCCACCGAAGGTCAATGTCTCCAGGGCCTGGCCGGTCTGGCTGGATTTGGGTTTGCCGGCAATAATCTCCAGACTCACCCAACCACCACTGCTCACACGACCAAGCGTGTCGTAGGCAAACCCGCGCGACAGCCCGAAAATAAAACTACCCAACACCATTTGTTGTCGCATCACACCATTCCATCGGTCAGTGCTGCGTCGCGTCGCGTCGCCAGCAGGTTGTCCATCGATAACGGCCTGAACTGCGCCTCGATCTGCTGCACCACGATTGCCGCCAGCTGTTGATAGTTGGCCTGCTCGGGCGCGGTGATGGTGATCTGCGGGGCGAAGTTGATTTGCCGATTATCGGCTTGAGCATTGGAGAGGTTTTTGCTGACATCTGTGGGTGGAGGGAGGCGGTCGGCAGGGCTCGAAAACTTTTCACCTAACCACGCGCTGATGTTGCTGCCGATGTCGCTGCCGATGACAGTGCCCAAGGCACCACCGACATACCTACCGACTGCACCGCCCACAACCAACCCCACCCCATTGCCGATAACGGGTACAACGGTACCCAGCAACCCCCCGGCGGCTGCACCCACGACCTGGCCAATAGCCGCGCCGGCGAACTGGCCTGCAATCCCACCTGCCGCAGAACCGGCGGCGGAGCCCATCAGCTGTTTATCTCCCGTCACAGCACCCTTGACGAAATCGAAGCCGGCGTCTGCCATGACCATCGCAGGACCTGCCCATTTGGCGAGCTTGGCGGTTTTGCCGGACAAGCCCCACGTCGGGCCGGCAGAAGGCTTGGCATTTTTGGACGTGCCCTTGCCTTTTTGGCGGTTCTTGTTTGTGGAGTTGCCTTTCTTCCTGGAGCCGCTGCCGGGACTTGTATCGCCTTCGCGCAAAATCTTCCCGGCCACCTTGTCGAAAACCTTGTCCTTCACGGCATCGAACACGCCGCTTAAAAGCGGCCCCATTACCGCGGCAGCCACCGTGACAGTGGCAGTCGTCTTGGGCAAAGCTTCAGCCAACCAACCCACGCCGTTGACCAACGCGGTCATCGCCGTCAGCGTGGTATTCACGATCGGTGCCATCGCCGTATCGCTGGCAGTGTCCAGCCGTGTGGTGCTTGCGTCGAAGGCCTGCCGGCGCGCTTGTGTGGAGTCGGCACGAAGCTCCGCCGAACGCACGACTGAACCCTGCGCGCCCACGGCCGAGGTGGCATACGTCGACTTGTCCGCCACCAGCGAGAAGGCCTGCTTCACACTGTCGACTGCCGGCATCAGGCTCAGGATCGACTGGTTGCCGTCGAACAGCTGTGTGGCCAACGCCGCCTGTCGTTGCGCAGGCTGCGCCTTGAGCGCTTCAAGTACCGTCACCAACGTTTGCGGTGCGTCTTGCTTCATCTCGCCCGCGAGTACTTTGGGGTCAAGCTTGAGTTCTGCCCAAGCACTGCGCTGGGCCTCTGAGGCGTTTTCACCTTTTGCCAGGGCGGCGCTGATTTTTTCCACCCCAACACCCGTGGCACCTTTGCTGTTGCCAGCGTTGAGTAACGCTGCCGAGAGTGCCGCTATCTGTTCAGGGCGCATGCCAGCCGCCATCGCGGCGGCACCCTGGCCTTGTACAACGCTACCGATATCTGCAGCCTCAGCGTTCAGCGAGACGCTGGTGCCCAACACGTTTGTCGCGTCTGCCAGATCCAGAGCTTGCCCACGGTCGAGCTTCATCGACGCGCGCCACCCGCCGATGATTTCGCCAGCATTTTTAACGTCGATCTTGAAAGCCGTGGCCATGATCGCGGAGTCACGGGCGAACTGTGTCAGGTCAACCTGGCGCGCCGCGCGATCGATGTTCCCCGAAGCGTCGACGCGCTCACTGCCGATACCGGACTTTGCCGCCACATACTCGACCTTGGCCAGATCGACCGCACTTGCACCACTCGCCGCCACCACCGGCTCTGTCGCCATGGCAAGGTTAGTTTCGCGCAGATGTTTGCGCTCACGCCCTGCAAACCCCAGCAACTGATCCAGGTCGGTCATCGCCGCGTCCAACATCTGCGACCGCGTCCCCGAATCAGGAACTTCGGAGGCCTTGGCACCGCTCGCCGCGTTGCCAGATTCGATTTGTCGGGCGTCCATCAGGTTCAGCAGCGAGGCGTTGAACAACTCCAGCGTGTCAATAAGTCGAGCCTGCCCTGCAACCAGTTGGCTGATCTGCTGGCCGGCCGAGTCGCCCGGGACCGTATCCAGAAAGGAGGGTGTCACAAGCGTTGGCGCAATAGCGTTGATACTGGCGTAGGACTCTGCTCGATCAAGTGAGCCAAAAGGCGCCCCGCCATCCTTGGCGATGGCCGACCTCAGTCCATATTCACTGTTTGCCATCCGCTCTACTCCTGTTTGACGCCAAGGCGAGTGATCGCGATGTCGTAGCGGCGCAATGCTTTTCCAGCGTCCCAATCGAGGATCTCCGCTTCATTTACCGAGTAAATGAGCGGAACGATATCGAGGATTACTTCGATATCGCGCTCCGAAAGAAGTCCGCCGGCTTGTTTAAAAAATCGTCGATGCGCTCCTGCAGTTCCGTCCAGTCAGGCACGGTCAGGCCGGCGAGATCGGGAATCATCAAGCCAGTGCAGTGGGCGGTGATGAACTCGGCGCGCTCTTTGTTGGTGGCGAGTTTTTTCATCACTTTGGTGGCACGCAATGCAGGCATTTCCAGGGTGACGGCGGTGAGGCTGCGACCGGCCGTATCGAGTGGCAGCAGCAGCGAGACGTGCTCGCTGGTTTGCGACTCCCGTGGCTGATCGTTAGCGTTGAGGAAAAACGAGGCCGGGCGGGTCGACATCTCGTGCACGTACTGCGCGATGCTGACGTAGTCCGGACGCTTGAGCTGGTCGAGCTCATGTTCAGAAAGGCCGGTGGCGAGTTTTGCGAGTTCGAAAAATTGGTCGTCTTCGTCGTCGCCAGCGCGAGCCAGGGCTTCTTTCTGTGGCGCGTAGAACAGCGGCTTGAGTTGGATCTTCTCGATCGTCTCACCGGTATCGGCGGTGATCGGGGACAGCAGGATGTGCAGCGGAGGCATCCAGGCCATGGGACAATTCCTTGGTGAAGTATGGGAGCGAGCACACTCGCTCCCAGGGGCTTACGGCATCAGTACCGCGCGGCGGGCGTCGCCCAGGATGTCGACGCCATTGAGCACGAACTTCTGCGTTCGCACATCGATGTCGATCACCGGGATGCCGTTTTCGAGGCGGTTGTAGGTGCGGCAGGTCAGGATCAGCGTGGTGGTGACCTTATCGCCCATCTTCAGCTTGGATTCGGTCAGGGTTTTCAGCTTGCCGCCCACCGTGTGGTAGATGAAGTAGGTCTTGCCGTCCTGATCCTGGCCGGCTTCACGTACGTTCAGCAGGATGTCATCGCCTAGCTTCACACCCAACGCCAGCATGATTTCGGGCCCCACGCCCTGCAGCGCCAGGGTCGCGTTCAACACCTTGCCGCTCTTGGCCATTTCTTCGGCAATGAAGCGGCCACCGGTCATGGGTTCCATATCAAAATCAATCACCGGCGGGGTGAACTCTTCCACGGTTGCGGACAACGGCAGGCCTTGAAGGGTGGCCGCCATGGCCTGTCTGATTCGGTTGGTAAACATTAGAGAACGTCCTCCAGGAACTGCTCGATGATTTCATCGCGGGCGTTGAGTTGATAAATCATGTGTTCGTTCGGCGCGTAGCGGCCGTAGTCGATGACGATGAACCAGGTGCCGTTCTTGTACTTCTCGACACTGTTCAGTTCAGGGTGCAGGTACACGCTGCCGCCTGGAATGGTCTCGTCGGCCACCAGGGTTTGCAGCCAGTCGTTGATGCGCTTGACCTCCTGGTCCATGAACGACTTGGTGAGGTTCTTGGCCATGGCTTTCTGGCCGGCCTTGACCAGCTTGCGGCTGATCGCATCTTCCAGGCCCACGTAGCTGATGAACTTGCCGGTGATGGAGCGGTTACCCAGCAGCGAGAAACCGCCGAGGATGGTGCGGGCGTAGTAGCTCACGCCGTAGCGGTTGAGCAGGTCGCCTTCGGTGGAGGTGTCAAGGATGTTGTACTCAACCACGCGGGACACGTCTTCGGCGAAAGTCACCTGGTTGCCCGGGCTTTCCCACTGCTTGACCTTGGCCAGCGCGGCGATGGCCAGGGACGACGGCGCCAGGAACACGTTTTTCTTCGCGGCCTTGGAGTACACCGACGGCATGTTGTGCACCAGCAGGCAACGGTCGAAACCGAGATCGGCACCGCCCAGTTCGCCGCTGTAGGTCACCTGGTCGGCGACGGTTGCGTCCTTGCCGTCCAGCACCACACGGGCCTTGACGCGCTTGCCGAAGGAGGCGAATTCGCCGGCCACGGCCTTGGTGCCGGTGAAACCCGGGGCGCCGATGATGGTCAGGTCTTCGGGGACGCTGGCCAGGGCGGCGAGACCCAGTTTGCGGCCGGTGACCGGCTCTTCACCGCCGATTACGTTATTGATGGTGTCGGCCGGGGTGGTGCCCTCGTCGACGATCACTACGTAGACCGGCACCTTGACCACTTTGAGGATCTGGTACACGGCGTGGAACAGCGTGCCGGTTTCAGCGCCGGTGGGGTCCAGCAGCGCCTGGGTGGTGAAGCTGTTGATGCGGAACGGGGCGTTTTTCGGAATCGACGCATGGGCGTTGGGGGCGGTGCCCACCAGGCCGATGACGTTATCGCCCAGGCCACCCATGGCCTCGGGGGATTCAGTGGCATTCACGGTGATGCCGTTATGTTCGAAGTTCAAAACCTCAGCCATGATCAGTCAGCCTTCTTCGGGGTGGAGTTGAGGACGCTGGTCAGTTCCAGGCGGCCAGCGGTGCGCAGGGCGGATGCTTCGACGTCCAGCAGTTCCAGTTCCTCGCCGGCGGTAGACCAGTGGCCGTTGCCGGTGGGGAATGGAATGAGGACGGTGTAGGTTTGGCGGTTAAACATGAGTGGGATTCTCCGGGTGAAAAACGCCAAAGCCCCTGCGAGAGGGGCTTTGGGCGGGCGAAAAAAAACCGCTTTCGCGGTGGGTGATTATTTATCTTCCGGCAACGGGAACCGCGCCTTGATTTCGGCCACTTTGGCTCGCCATTCCTTCTCCTTCTCAGGCGTACCGTCGAATTGCCACTCGAGGTACATCGGGTCCGCTTCGCTGACATAGGCAGAGCGGCGAGCAGCAATAGTGCTAGCGAGCGCTGCAGCGGCAGCGGCTTTCTCGATCAGCGCTTGAGCGGCCACATCACTAAAGCCAAGACCTTTAAGTGTCTGCACGCTGGCAGGTACGTTGATCAGCGAGTCACCAGCGGGGGTTTCCAGTTTTTCAATAAACAAAGTCATTTGATCAGTCCTTAAACCTTGGCGGTATACCGAGTGTCGTTGTCGTAGGAATAAGCCAAGCGCTTCTCTTCATAGGCCTTCCCAAGCACGGCATCTGCCTGGGCCAGCGCATAAGGCTTCACTACCCAACGCACCTCCCAATCAGCCGTAACGTCATCTTTCATGATCACTTCGGTATCCACCTTGCTGAAGCTCACAGGGTAATCAAACGTTTTGGTGATCGTGTAACTCAACCCACCTCTTAGGTACATCCCGGAGAATTGTGGGGACGTGGTCAGCTGACCAGCGACCAAACCGACATACATGGGTTTAAGCCCTGTAACGGCACGAGCCGTGCAAATCATGCCAAACGAGATGCCCCGAACCGTTTCGCGATAGGTTTGCGATATTCGTTTGATCGACAGGAAGTTGGCATCACCATTCCATGGAAAACCAACACCTTCCAATTGCAGGTTCAAGCCGGCGATATGATAGATACCCTCACCAAAGGGCGCCTTTTCGCTATCTCGAGAAAAAATTCGAGAGATAGTAAGCTCGGTTTCTCCCCCATCGTTACCGGGCATGCTCCACCACACTGGGTAAAGCACGTCCGTGGACAAGCCGGTAAGGTCAATATCCTGCTTGTAAAGCGCGCGGCCATTGATGTCTTTCGCTTGTACACCGTTACGCCACGCAGTGAACTGACTCGACGCGGCCTCTACCCGTGCATCAATTTTGCCAATCTGGTTAGTCACCGTTTCTGTCAGCTTGTTACACGCATCCACCACTTTCGTGATAGTCGTTTCAATTCCCATCATCAACTCCCTGTCAATTAGTCTTTCCAGCACTTTTGTCAGTGCAACTACTTCGCTTCGAGATGCATAACCCGCAACATCAGATCAACGTGGCGGAACATATTGCCAACCGAAGCCGCCGCCATGATTGCGATTTCTTCAGCCATCAATACATTCAAATTCTCGCTCCCCACCACAATCGTCACGCTATCCGCCGGCAACGGCGAAATATCCAACGTGAACTTCTGCAGTACCCGAGCCGCCGCCGCTTTATACGTGAGCAGTTTCCCCTCCACGGAATACACCGCCAACAACGTGCCACTGGCGAGGTAAAAACCAAACTCGCCGATCTCATACTCGGCCTCGCCATCAAACAGCGCGGCCATCCGGAGTTGCCGGTCGCCCAGATCCTCGTAGTCCACAATGGCGACCCGCTGGCGCTCGTCACGCAGGGCCACTTCGATGCCGTCGGGGTTGTAGCGGCCAGTACCGGCGCCAATGTGGGTGATCTCGCCTTTCAAGCCCTGGTTCTTTGCCTGCAGCACTTCATCCAATCCCTTGGAGGTGAAGCGCACCAGGCGTGTAATTTCATCTGTCATGGCTGCGCCCTGAGGTCGTAGTCGTTAATGGTGTAGTGCCGGGCAACCCCGGCACTGTTTAGCCGGGCCGCCAGCCCGAGTTCAGGCAGTACGCCGCACAACTGCAACTCGCCATCGCTGAGCGGTGTGTGCGCCACGCTGCTGCAAGCAAGTACCCCGTTCAGCTTCACTTCGGGCAACGCCCCGGGCTGGCCCTCATCGCCGATGCTCAACCCTGGATCAGCGGCTGCAGCAACACGTAAACCCTGGGAGGTCTCGTGCACGATGGTGATGGTGGCCAGGTCCCGCTCGCTCTTGGCCGCGTTGATGCGGCGGATCAAACGGTTGTGATCGCCACTGGACCAACTGCGACCGATGATTGCCTGCACATCAAAGGTGTAAGGCAGGCCGGTTGGCCGCTGTTGATACCAGGCACTGATATTGGGGGTGAATCCCAGGGATTCGACGGCGTAGCTCAGCGCCTTGGGCGTACCGGCCTGACGCTGGATTTGCCAGGACAAGGCCACGGTGAGGCGCTTCTCCGACTCGCTGGCAGCGGCGTCCCATTCACTGACGCCGCGATCAGCGGCCAGGTAGGGAAGGAATTCAGCCGGCGTCTGCAGCGGGTTCATCAGGGCGGGAAAAGGGGGCGTCACCCGATCGAGCAATTGCCCGAAACCCAGGTCCAGCGCCTTCTCCAACGGCGAACTGTTGGCGGGCAGCAAACTGCCTTTGGGCTCGTTCATAGCGTGCGCACCTCCACCTCGACACCCGTGCAATATGGGGCCTGGAATGCCGTGGTGACGATCGGCTCCAGCGGTTCAAGGATTTGCAGTTGTGCAGCTCCCGCCGAGTGGATGGCGTAGTCGATCCAGCTCGGGTCCACCCGCCCTTCCAGGCGATGACAGGACTCTGCATAGTCTTGCAGCAGTTTCTGGGCGGCGACTTGAGTGAGCCCGGAATCCGGGCCGGCGTTGATCTTGGCCACCACGCGGATTTTGTAGCGCAGGATCTGAGCCGCCTGCACCGTGACGAGATCCGTTTCCGGTCGCACGTCAGGCCGGGCGAAATGCCGACGTACACAGTCAAGCAGATCAGCAGAAGGTGTACCATCCCCGTCTCGGGACAGGACCGTGACCATCACTTCGCCGGGCGCGGTTCGACGGCCATTACCATCCTTGACCCGCGCCGCGTAACCGTCCGGGTCGAAGGTATAAGTGACCGTCACCACACCCGGCGTAGCACTTTGCACTTTCACCGATGGACGCTCACCGAGGGTGAAAACCTCCCGCCGATACTGCATCCGCGAACCCGCCGCCGGAGCGTGAGGCGCGAGGTAATAACGCAACCGGGCGTCATCGTCGCTCTCCAATATTGGCGGTACCGGCGGGAAAGCCGCCGGGTCACCAGGGTCGAGCACCTGGCGCTCCAGGCCCATGTCCGCCAGGCGCGCATCGAGGTTGCTGCCGGTGGCCCACCACGCCAGCATCTGCTTGATGCGGGCGTTGTATTTGCGCTCGTGGGTTTGCAGGCGAACGCAAAAAGCTTCCAGCGCCAACGTCAGCAACTCGCTCTCGTTCTCCAGGCTGACCTTCAGCTTGGCGGCATTTTCAGGCGCACGAGTAGCGACGTAATCAACGACAAACGCCTTGAACTCCGCCAACAGTGGCTCGAACTCATCGACGGCAATGATCGCTGGCTCAGCCAGCTGGTTCTGGCCGGGTATCAGCATGCTCATGTCACCACCTCGAAGGATTGCTTGCGGTTTTTCCAGGTGCCGGCGAAGCGCAGCAACAGGCCGGCGCCCTGGCGGTTGGCGACGATGACTTGCGGCTCGAAGTCGGCGATGCCGTTCTGCGGGTTGTAGAACGCCTGGGCGGCATGGCTCTGGGCGAGAATCAGCAGGTCATCGCCGAGGTTTTGCCCGAGCAGCTGCGGGATCATCGAGCCGTACAGCGGGCGCTTCTGGCGAGTGCCCAAGGGCGTGGTCAGCGCTCGGGTAGCGCGCTGCACAAATTGCAGCCAGTCATCGACCGCCGCCCCGGTGTTTCTATCGATTCCGATCATGGGATGTCCTTGTCAGGGGCTGATGACTCGACCCTGGTGGTCCACCACCGGGCCGCTGAAGTGCGCGCCGCCTGCATCCAGCAACAGGCTGGTGCCGCCGACTTGCAGCGTGATGCCCTGGGCGCTCATCGTGAGGCTGGCGGCGCCGACCTTGATGTCGACCTGTTCGCGGGAACCTGTGAACGTGGTGGGGCCATTGACCCAGTTGAAGGTATGGCTGGCGTCGTCGTAGTCGCTCTGGGTACCGTCCTGATGGCGGCGCCGGGTCAGTGTCGAAGCGCTGGAGACCGGTGGAAAGCGGTCGCTGTTCAAGCCGAACAAGGCCACCGATTGCGCCCCGCCCTCCCCGGCACCGTAGTTGAGCAGCAAACATTGCTCGCCTACTGACGGGATGCGGGTTTCCGTCTGCGCTCCGGCGCTGGGGTTGAAAAAGCGGATCGCCGGGGTGAGCAGTTCGCCGTGGCTGACCTTGCAGGTATTGCTGGCGGCGTCGACCTCCTGGCACACGCCGATTCGGCAGAAACTTTCGGCGCGTCGATACAGGTCTTCGAGCTGGCTTTCCATTTCCGCCAGGCGCTCCACGATCGGCCCCAGTTGCATGCGTAACAGCGCGTCGAACATGGGCTACTCCGCCAGCGGCTTGTATTGGTCGGGGTCGTCGATGTTCGAAACTTCCCAGGTGCAGGCAAAAAGCGGCTTGCCTGTGGGATCGTTGAGCAACGGCGGCCCGATATAGAGGGTTTGGGTGAAGGTGACGGTCCAGGTGTCGTAGTCCGTCTCCGCGCTGGTGCGTATTGAAGGCGCAGCGACAATGCTGGTCGGCAGGTCGCACTGCGCCTGCGGCAGGTTCCAGCGGTTATCCAGCACCAGGTCCATCAGTTGGCTGGCCAGGTCGCAGGCATCAAAGGGCAAGGCACCCGGGGCCACCATGGCCTTGAGTGAAATCCCCAGGGCATGGGCCTTGCGCCCCTCGCGGGAGCGAAGGCCCGGCCCATTGCCTTCGACCGTGATCAACACGCCGGTGTCGTTCGCGCCGCCCTGAAAGTCCTGATGAGTGCCGACCTTAAGTTCCGGAAACGCCCTGCGCAGTGCCTCGCTGATGGCCTGGGGCAGTTGGGAGGGTTTTTCGATAAGTGTCATTTAAGTAGCGTCCTTGCAACGGTTACTGCGGGTCCCGGCCAGGGCCTTCGTTGACGCCGATGCGCTTGGCCGCCCAGCGTTCATAAAGGCCGATGGCCACGTCGGCGCCGGCCATGGCGGTCAGGCACCCAATGGCGCCGGCCGTCCAGATCGACATGCCGGCGGCGTAGCACAGCATCAGGGCTGATACCCCGCACACCATGCAGGCCCCCGAACGCAGGGCCAGGCGCCGCATAAGCGACCAACCGCGGGCGCCTTCCTTGTCGGCGCGCCACATTTCTCCGGAAACCCCGCCAATCACCGCCAATACGATGACCAGCCAGATAGGCATTTCCGCCAACGCTTGCTGCTCGTTTGTCATGTCACGCCTCCTGGAATGAGTGATACCGGCAGGTCGCCGGTTGTAGGTGTTTGTTTCAATTTGAATGGGTTCTCTAGGTAGGCATTCCAAAAAGCCCGGTTGCCCGGGCTTTTCAGTAATGATGTCCTCGAACTTTCGGCGCTACTGGCGCGGTACGGTTCTTTCCTCGATGTTTTTCCGACCACGATCCCTGTCTGCCGGATAACTGCTTCTGGTGCTTTACGCTGCACACCCGGGCCAGTTGCCAACCCTCTGAACCGTTAAGGCCGGTTCATCGCTGCCTGTTCTTGAAGCGGTTTGAAACTAAAGAGCGTCGGCATCCTTGCCGGTATTGCCTGGCATCCTTGCCATCGCTTCGATGGCGTCCTTGCCGGTGTTGCGTAACGTCCTTGTCTTCCTTGGCAGCATCCTTGCCGCCTCCACCAGGCCTTCTTGGCTGGCTTGAGATGAAGAATATGCATGTATGCATATACAGTCAATGCACAAATGCATTTATTTTTGCGCAAGAAATGCACAGGTGCATTTATAGCCCCACAGGCAAAGGGTTTGGTGGTTTACGCAGACGAAAAAAAGCCCGCTCACTGGCGGGCTTTGTCTTACACAGAAGGGTTAGCGGGCGTACATGCCCCACCAGAAAACGTGACCAAGGATGCTGATCTGTTCATCCTGGATTTCCTGGAAGCTGTAGTCCTCGTCCGGATGTTCATCGCGGTTGAAGCTACGCAGGCGAATCCCGGAAGGCAGGCGATAGAGCTGTTTCACCCGTAGCTGGCCGTTGTGATTGATGGCGTAAAGATCGCCATCGACGATGTCACCAATCCCGCATTTGCCCGCATTGACACCTACGGTGGCGCCGTCGCGCAGCACCGGCAACATACTGTTGCCGCGCACCGTCACGCACTTGGCCTGGTCGAACTGCACACCGTTATGCCGCAGGCTGCGCTTGCCGAATCGCAGGCTGGCCTTCTCGCTTTCCTCGATGACGAATCTTCCTGATCCAGCAGCCAATTCAACCTCGCGCAGAAAGGGGATCGACACCTCGTCATCATTAACGGGTGTTTCGTCGTCCCACAGGCTTATGTCCTTGAGTTCCGAATGCATCGGGTCACGCTCGTCCGACCGCACCGGCACCAGCCCTGCGCGCCCGCGCAGCTGATCGGTGCTGACCTGGAAGTAATCGGCGATGCGCGAGATGTGCTTGTCCGACGGATCCACGATCTTGCCGCTGAGGATCCGGGACAGTGTGGATTGAGGCACGCCGGTACGCCGGTGAAGCTCCGTGGGGGAGATCCGGTCGCGGTCCAGCAGCTCTCTTAATACGATAGAAACGTTGCGTTTTTGCATAATGCGGATAGTGCAGGCAGTTTTGATGCTTGGCAAATGCTTATTTGCATATTTAATGCATGGAGCAGCGAATTTGACCTGACCGTTTGTGCACTGCGAAGCCCCGACCGCGCGTGTTAACCTTGCGCCCATTGCAAAAAATGCTGGGCCAAGCGCCCCCTTTGCCCCATCACTTTCAACGAATTTGCCAACTATCCAATGAGTAAAAACACTTCCGATCTGTCCTCCCACACCCCGATGATGCAGCAGTACTGGCGCCTGAAAAACCAGCACCCTGATCAGTTGATGTTCTACCGCATGGGCGACTTCTACGAGATCTTCTATGAAGACGCGAAGAAGGCGGCCAAGTTGCTGGACATCACCCTGACCGCGCGCGGGCAGTCGGCCGGGCAGTCAATTCCGATGTGCGGGATTCCATATCATTCGTTGGAAGGTTACCTGGTCAAGCTGGTGAAGCTGGGCGAGTCGGTGGTGATCTGTGAGCAGATCGGCGACCCGGCCACCAGCAAGGGCCCGGTGGAACGCCAGGTGGTGCGCATCATTACGCCGGGTACGGTGAGTGATGAGGCGCTGCTGGATGAGCGTCGCGACAACCTGATCGCGGCAGTACTGGGGGACGAACGCCTGTTCGGCCTGGCAGTCCTGGATATCACCAGTGGCAACTTCACGGTGCTGGAGATCAAGGGCTGGGAGAATCTGCTGGCGGAGCTTGAGCGCGTCAACCCGGTGGAGTTGATGATCCCGGACGACTGGCCAAAGGACCTGCCGGCGGAACGTCGCCGTGGGACCAAGCGTCGTGCGCCGTGGGATTTCGAGCGTGATTCGGCGCTGAAAAGCCTGTGCCAGCAATTCTCCGTGCAAGACCTCAAGGGCTTCGGTTGCGAAACCCTGACCCTGGCCATCGGCGCCGCCGGTTGCCTGCTCAGCTATGCCAAGGAAACCCAGCGCACTGCCCTGCCGCATTTGCGCAGCCTGCGTCATGAACGCCTGGACGACACCGTGGTGCTGGATGGCGCCAGCCGTCGCAACCTGGAACTGGACACCAACCTGGCCGGCGGGCGCGACAACACCCTGCAATCGGTGGTCGACCGTTGCCAGACCGCCATGGGCAGCCGCTTGCTCACCCGCTGGTTGAACCGCCCGCTGCGGGATTTGACCGTGCTGCAAGCCCGCCAGACCTCTATTACCTGCCTGCTCGACCGCTACCGCTTTGAAAAGCTGCAACCGCAGCTCAAGGAAATCGGCGATATCGAGCGGATTCTGGCGCGGATCGGCCTGCGTAATGCGCGGCCCCGCGACCTGGCACGCCTGCGCGATGCCCTCGGCGCCCTGCCGCAACTGCAAGCGGCGATGACCGAACTGGAAGCACCGCACCTGCAGCAGCTGGCAGTCACCACCGGCACCTACCCGGAGCTGGCGGCGCTGCTGGAAAAAGCCATCATCGACAACCCGCCCGCGATCATCCGTGACGGTGGCGTGTTGAAGACCGGTTACGACACCGAGCTGGATGAGCTGCAATCCCTGAGCGAGAACGCCGGGCAGTTCCTGATTGACCTGGAAGCCCGTGAAAAAGCCCGCACGGGCCTGGCCAACCTGAAAGTCGGCTACAACCGCGTGCACGGCTACTTTATCGAGTTGCCAAGCAAGCAGGCCGAGCAGGCGCCGATCGATTACCAGCGCCGCCAGACCCTCAAGGGTGCCGAGCGCTTTATCACTCCGGAGCTTAAAGAATTCGAAGACAAGGCGCTGTCGGCCAAAAGCCGCGCCCTGGCCCGGGAGAAAATGCTCTACGAAGCCTTGCTCGAAAGCCTGATCGACAAGCTTGCGCCGTTGCAGGACACCGCCGCCGCCCTGGCCGAGCTGGATGTACTGAGCAACCTGGCCGAGCGTGCCCTGAACCTTGACCTGAACTGCCCGCGCTTTGTCAGCGAGCCGTGCATGCGCATCGTGCAAGGTCGCCACCCGGTGGTTGAGCAGGTGTTGACCACGCCGTTCGTCGCCAACGACCTGTCGCTGGACGACGACACCCGCATGCTGGTGATCACCGGTCCGAACATGGGCGGTAAATCCACCTACATGCGTCAGACCGCGTTGATCGTGCTGCTGGCGCATATCGGCAGCTTCGTGCCGGCGGCAAGCTGCGAATTGTCACTGGTGGACCGCATCTTCACCCGGATCGGTTCCAGCGATGACCTGGCCGGTGGCCGTTCGACCTTTATGGTGGAAATGAGCGAAACCGCCAACATCCTGCACAACGCCACCGAACGCAGCCTGGTGCTGATGGACGAAGTGGGCCGCGGCACCAGCACCTTCGACGGGCTGTCCCTGGCGTGGGCGGCGGCCGAGCGTTTGGCGCACCTGCGGGCATATACGCTGTTCGCGACGCACTACTTCGAACTGACCGTGCTGCCGGAAAACGAGCCGTTGGTAGCCAACGTGCACCTCAATGCCACCGAGCACAACGAGCGCATCGTGTTCCTGCACCACGTGCTGCCCGGCCCGGCAAGCCAGAGTTACGGCCTGGCCGTGGCGCAACTGGCGGGGGTGCCGGCCGAGGTGATTACCCGTGCTCGCGAGCACCTGAGCCGCCTGGAAGAAACAGCGCTGCCCCATGAGATTCCCGTGGCCAGCCCGGCCAAGGCCAGCAACAAACCCAGCGCGCCGCACCAGAGCGACATGTTCGCCAGCCTGCCTCATCCGGTACTGGATGAGTTGGCTAAGCTTGACCTGGATGACGTGACGCCGCGAAAAGCGCTCGAAATGTTATATGCACTGAAGACTCGGATATAACGCAGACGCTTGCAAGCTGGTAGACTCTCGCGCGGTTTGGGATGCTGCGGGCTTTTAGCCTGGCCTGCAGACTATCGCTCCCGAACCTCGCGAGCCCTGCCACAAAGGGTTTCGCTGCCGCCGCCTGAGGAGAAAATTAGAAATGACCTTCGTCGTCACCGACAACTGCATCAAGTGCAAGTACACCGACTGCGTAGAAGTGTGTCCGGTGGACTGCTTCTACGAAGGCCCGAATTTCCTGGTCATCCACCCGGACGAGTGCATTGACTGCGCCCTGTGTGAACCAGAATGCCCGGCCGTCGCTATTTTCTCCGAGGACGAAGTCCCGGCAGAGATGCAGGAATTTATTCAGTTGAACGTTGAGCTGGCGGAAATCTGGCCGAATATCACTGAGCGCAAAGACCCGATGCCGGATGCGGCAGAGTGGGATGGCAAAAAAGGCAAGATTGCCGACCTCGAACGCTGATAGCGTCGATGCCCTCCAAAAGGCCCCTTGCGGGCCTTTTTGCATTTCTGCGGGGCGGGTTTCACTTTTCTACAGGCAAAAAAAAGGGGCGGTATGACCCGCCCACATTTTTTCCCTAGTCCCTGTGTTCCTTTTCATCGTCCTGATGAATCGCATCCTGCGAGGTTCCCTGAATCATCGTTCCTTGATGACTGTGTCAATCCGTGGACACAGGGCTGATCTTAGAGAGTTCACGGGGAAGTTCAACGGGATCCAACCCGCCGGGTTTTCGATTCACGCGCTCAAACGCGAATAAATAATCTTTATATTTCAATAAGATAGAAATATAGGCAATCAATTCAAGACGCCCCCGCCGATGAAAAAACCCAAACGCTTACGAAAAAGTAAGTGAATGCTTACACCAGCAATTACGTAAAAGAGTAAAAAACGCCTCGTTGGTGTTCACCAGGCAAGAAAAAGCCCCGACAAGGTCGAGGCTTTTTTCCCATCCGGTGGATCAGTCGTCGCTGACAGTAATCGTCGGCATTGCCTGGGCCTCTGCTTCCTGCAGGACGATTCGCGCGCCTACGTGGCGCGCCAGCTCCTGGTAGACCATGGCAATCTGGCCATCGGGCTCGGCAACCACCGTCGGCTTGCCGCCATCAGCCTGCTCTCGAATCCCCATGGACAGCGGCAATGACGCCAGCAGTTCAACGCCGTACTGGGTCGCGAGCTTCTCGCCGCCGCCTTCACCGAACAGATGCTCGGCGTGGCCGCAGTTGGAGCAGATGTGCACCGCCATGTTTTCCACGACGCCCAGCACCGGGATGTTGACCTTGCGGAACATCTCCACACCCTTGCGGGCATCCAGCAGCGCCAGGTCCTGCGGTGTGGTGACGATCACCGCGCCGGCCACCGGCACTTTCTGCGCCAGGGTCAGCTGGATATCGCCGGTGCCGGGCGGCATATCGATCACCAGGTAGTCCAGATTGCCCCAGTCGGTCTGGGTGACCAGTTGCAGCAACGCACCGGATACCATCGGGCCGCGCCAGACCATCGGTGTGTTGTCGTCGGTCAGGAACGCCATGGACATGACTTCCACGCCATGGGACTCGATCGGCACGAACCATTTCTGGTCCTTGATCTTCGGCCGGGTGCCTTCCGGGATGCCAAACATCACGCCCTGGCTCGGGCCATAGATGTCGGCGTCGAGAATCCCGACCCGCGCGCCTTCCCGGGCCAGGGCCAGGGCCAGGTTGGCGGCGGTGGTGGATTTGCCCACGCCGCCCTTGCCGGAAGCCACGGCCACCACGTTCTTGACGTTGGCCAGGCCCGGAATCTGCGCCTGGGCCTTGTGCGGGGCGATCACGCACTGGATGTCGACCCTGGCCGCGCTGACGCCGTCCAGGCCTTCGATGGCCATTTGCAGCATCTGCGCCCAGCCGCTCTTGAACAGGCCTGCGGCGTAGCCCAGCTCAAGCTGGACCGAAACCTTGTCACCCTGCACGTCGATGGCGCGTACGCACCCGGCGCTGACCGGGTCCTGGTTCAGGTAGGGGTCGGTGTACTGGCGAAGAACGGCTTCCACCGCTGCGCGATTGACGGCGCTCATGGGCTACTCCCGAAAAAAGACTGACTAAAACAGGCGGCTATCCTAACCGTTCCAGCGCCCCAGCGGCACGCTTTCGGCCTGTGGGAAAATCCGGAAACAGCCGCACGGGGTGAAATAAATTTCCCGGCGCTTTATAGTGGCCGACCTCCGTTTCATCAAGTAGCCGAGCCCCATGTCCGAGCCACGCAAGATCCTCGTCACCAGCGCCCTGCCCTATGCCAATGGTTCCATCCACCTTGGCCATATGCTTGAGTACATCCAGACCGATATGTGGGTGCGCTTCCAGAAGCATCGCGGCAATCAATGCATTTATGTCTGCGCGGACGACGCCCACGGTTCGGCCATCATGTTGCGCGCCGAGAAGGAAGGGATCACCCCGGAACAACTGATCGCCAATGTCCAGGCTGAACACAGCGCCGACTTTGCCGAGTTCCTGGTGGATTTCGATAACTTCCACTCGACCCACTCCGACGAAAACCGCGAGCTGTCGAGCCAGATCTACCTGCGCCTCAAGGACGCCGGGCACATTGCCACGCGTTCGATCACCCAGTATTTCGACCCGGAAAAGAAAATGTTCCTGGCCGACCGCTTCATCAAGGGCACCTGCCCGAAATGCGGCACTGAGGACCAGTACGGCGACAACTGCGAGAAATGCGGCGCCACTTACGCGCCCACCGACCTGAAGGATCCGAAGTCGGCCATCTCCGGCGCCACCCCGGTACTCAAGGATTCCCAGCACTTCTTCTTCAAGCTCCCGGATTTCCAGCAGATGCTGCAAACCTGGACCCGCAGCGGCACCCTGCAGGACGCCGTGGCGAACAAGATTGCCGAATGGCTGGACGCCGGCCTGCAACAGTGGGACATCTCCCGCGATGCGCCGTACTTCGGCTTTGAGATCCCGGGCGAGCCAGGCAAGTACTTCTACGTGTGGCTGGACGCGCCGATCGGCTACATGGCCAGCTTCAAGAACCTGTGCGACCGCACGCCGGAGCTGGACTTCGACGCGTTCTGGAACAAGGACTCCACGGCCGAGCTGTATCACTTCATCGGCAAGGACATCGTCAACTTCCACGCGCTGTTCTGGCCTGCAATGCTTGAAGGCTCGGGCTATCGCAAGCCAACCGGCATTGCCGTGCACGGTTACCTGACGGTCAACGGCCAGAAGATGTCCAAGTCCCGTGGCACCTTTATCAAGGCGCGCACCTACCTGGACCACCTGTCGCCGGAATACCTGCGCTACTACTACGCCTCCAAGCTGGGCCGTGGTGTCGACGACCTGGACCTGAACCTGGAAGACTTCGTACAGAAGGTCAACTCGGACCTGGTGGGCAAGGTCGTCAACATCGCCAGCCGTTGCGCCGGGTTTATCCACAAGGGCAACGCCGGGGTGCTGGTGGCTGAAAATGCCGCACCTGAGTTGACCGATGCATTCCTGGCCGCCGCGCCGAGCATCGCCGATGCCTATGAAGCTCGCGACTTTGCCCGGGCCATGCGCGAAATCATGGGCCTGGCCGACCGCGCCAACGCCTGGATCGCCGACAAGGCGCCGTGGTCGCTGAACAAGCAGGAAGGCAAGCAGGCTGAAGTCCAGGCGATCTGCGCCACGGGCGTCAACCTGTTTCGTCAGTTGGTGATCTTCCTCAAGCCGGTATTGCCATTGCTGGCAGCCGACGCCGAGGCGTTCCTCAATGTGCCGCCGCTGACCTGGAATGACCACGCGACACTGCTCGGCAACCATCAGTTGAATGAGTTCAAGCCGCTGATGACCCGTATCGACCCGGTAAAAGTGCAGGCCATGACCGACGCATCGAAAGAAGACCTCGAGGCCAGCAAGACCGATACCGGCGACGCTGCACCTGCGGGCAATGGCGAACTGGCGAAAGATCCGTTGTCGCCGGAAATCGACTTCGACGCCTTCGCTGCGGTGGACTTGCGGGTGGCCCTGATCCTCAAGGCCGAAGCCGTGGAAGGCGCCGACAAGCTGCTGCGCCTGACCCTGGACATCGGTGATGAACAACGCAACGTGTTCTCGGGGATCAAGAGCGCCTATCCGGACCCATCCAAGCTCGATGGTCGCCTGACCATGATGATCGCCAACCTCAAGCCGCGGAAAATGAAGTTCGGTATCTCCGAAGGCATGGTGATGGCGGCCGGCCCTGGCGGTGAAGAGATCTACCTGTTGAGCCCGGACAGCGGCGCCAAGCCGGGTCAGCGCATCAAGTAACAATGGCTAACTGCCTCATGGTCTCGGCCATGGGGCGGTTTCAGCTAGTACCCCCTCCTCGCTTGCCGGATAATCGGATTCTGTTTGCTGTCGGCCCGTTGTTGGCTGTGGCTTTTCCGGGTTCCAACGCAATGATCAAACCATGAGCCTGATTCAACGTATCGACGCCCTGCTGCCGCAAACCCAGTGTGGCAAATGTGGGCATCCTGGCTGCAAGCCCTACGCAGAAGGCATTGCCCAAGGCGAGGCGATCAACAAGTGCCCTCCGGGCGGCCAGGAAACCATTACAGGCCTGGCGCAGCTGTTGAAGCTCCCGGTGCTGGAGTTGGACACATCTCGAGGGGAAGCGCCCGCACAGATCGCGTTTATCCGTGAAGCGGAGTGCATCGGCTGTACCAAATGCATCCAGGCCTGCCCGGTGGACGCTATCGTCGGTGCTGCCAAATTGATGCACACGGTGATTGTCGACGAGTGCACGGGTTGCGACCTGTGTGTAGCACCCTGCCCGGTTGATTGCATCGAAATGCGTCCGTTGAGCACCGTGGTACCGATTGTCGGCGGGCTGGCCTCCAATGATCATGAACGCGAGGCACGCAGCCTCAAGCGCGACCGGGCCCGGCGACGGTTTGAACAGCGCAACGCGCGGCTGCAACGCGAAGAGGAACAGAAACTTGCCGAACGCCAGGCACGCTCCAAGCGCGCCGCCCCGGTAGCTGCGGCCACGGTCAACCCGGTCCAGGCGGCCATTGAGCGGGTTCGTGCACAAAAAGCCGCGGCCATGGACGCCGCCTTGAAGAAGGCCAAGATCAACCTGGCCATGAGCCGCGCCCAATTGCACAAATCCCTGAAAGCTTTCGGCCACCCGCCGACCTTTGAACAGCAGTCGCAGTTGATCATTCTGCAACAGCACTTCGAAACGGCAGAGCAGGCGCTTGCGGCACTGGTGGTAGCTGATGCCCGCACCTGACCCCCTTGAGCACCGGCCCCACGTGATGAAGCGTGTACTGCCGGTGCACGCCGCGTTTATCCTGCTTGGGTTATTGGGCCCGTTTTTCGTAACCACACTGACTGTCCGCAAGGAACCGCTCGCCCCATGAACGCCGCAAAACGCCTGGAAATTTTCCGCCGGCTTCACGAAGACAACCCGGAACCGAAAACCGAACTGGCCTACTCCTCGCCGTTCGAGTTGCTGATCGCCGTGATTCTCTCGGCCCAGTCCACAGACGTCGGCGTCAACAAGGCCACCGCCAAGTTGTATCCGGTGGCGAACACCCCGGAGGCGATCTACGCGCTGGGGGTTGAGGGCTTGTCCGAATACATCAAGACCATCGGCCTGTACAACAGCAAGGCGAAGAATGTCATCGAGACATGCCGGCTGCTGGTGGAACTGCACGGCAGCGAAGTACCGCAAACGCGCGAAGCCCTGGAAGCCCTTCCGGGTGTTGGCCGAAAAACCGCCAATGTGGTGCTCAATACGGCATTTCGCCAATTGACCATGGCGGTGGACACGCACATCTTTCGGGTCAGCAACCGAACCGGTATTGCCCGCGGAAAAAATGTGGTGGAGGTGGAAAAACAGCTGATGAAGTTCGTGCCCAAGCCGTATCTGCTGGACTCGCATCACTGGTTGATCCTTCACGGACGCTATGTCTGCCAGGCCCGCAAGCCGCGCTGTGGCAGCTGCCGCATCGAAGACCTGTGCGAATACAAGGAAAAGACTTCCGACGATTGAGCCATCATTGCTTTTATCGATGGGTCGATTGAAAAAATCTTTTTTACCAGACCCGAGATTATCGTTATAAGGAGCGCCAACGGCAGTCTTAGCCTGGAGTTAACCTTATGAGCACTGGCAAAGAACAACTGGATGTAGAAGACGACGTTGTTGGCGCTGAATCCGACGATGATGCAGCAGAAGCACCGGTAGAGGTGGCCAAGACCAATTTGAGCAAACGCCGCACCATCGACAACCTTCTGGAAGAGCGGCGCTTGCAAAAACAGTTGGCCGATTACGACTTCGATCTCTAATCGATCCAACGATAAACAGAAGGCTCCCTTGCGGAGGCTTTTTTCTGACTGGATGTAAATGTGAGGCCGGCCTACACCAGACCGTTTCGCTGGGCCAGCTCGATCAAGTCCACCAGCGAGCGTGCGTTGAGCTTGAGCAGCAAGCGGGTCTTGTAGGTGCTCACAGTCTTGTTGCTCAGGAACATGCCATCGGCGATCTCCTTATTGGTCTTGCCGCGGGCCAACTGCTGCAACACCATCATCTCCCGTCCGGACAGGCGCTCGACCATGTCCGCTTCGCTGGCGTTACCCATTGTGGAGCGCACCGAGTTCAACGCCTGGTTGGGGAAGTAGCTGTACCCGCACAGCACCGCCTTGACCGCGCTCAACAGCTCGGTGAGATCCTGTTGCTTGCACACGTAGCCGGCAGCACCCGCCTGCATGCACCGCATCGAGAAATGCCCGGGCGCCTGGGACGTCAGCACCAGCACCTTGAAGGGATGTGCCTGTTTGGTTGATGACAGCCGGCATATAACTTCCAGGCCATCGAGTTTGGGAATTCCAATATCCAGTATGACAATGTCCGGCATATGCTCGCGCGCAAGTTGCAAGGCATCGACACCGTTATCGGTCTCGGCAACGACCTCATAACTATGACGTTCCATTAGCATACGTACAGCAAGACGAATGACGGGATGATCATCCACGATCAGCACTTTATTCATGGGCAAGTCCAATTTCGCTGTTCGAATTATTAAGAGTAAGCACAATAGCCTAGTCGTTTCTCGCTTGGCATAGCGCTCCCCCCCAAGCAACAGCAAGCAGAGACCTAACCCACAAAGACATAGGATTTAACCTACAAAAAAACGCCAGATCGGAGCTATTCAGTTTTGTTGGGGCTTTCAGAACTTTCCGAGCACAAACATATTTTGAGTGAAAATTCCCAGGATTACGCGGGTCCGGGTAAACGCGCCGTACACAAGTTTCAGGAAATGCCCCTTGTGCGCTGTCAGAAGACCTGTGAACCCGGAGGGAAACCGGGTTTTTAAAAGTTCCATTCGACATAATTACTAACGCTCCATAAATCCTACAGGCATGTCAGCATCTGACATATTCGCGGTACATTTCTGAGTGAATTTTCTGTAGTACATAGTTCCTGCCTACAAGAAAAAATCTCACTTTCAACAATGCATCACTTATCGAGCGAAATTAATAAACATTGCCCCCGTAAAAATATAAACACTCCAGATCATCTCCTGGAGTACCTGAACTTTTTCGAAGCGAACAATAAACACAGGCGCGCGCCCGATGATTCCGGATGTATTTTCAACCAAAAAAAATGGCCCCTTGAGGGGCCATTTTTCATTGCAACTTACAACACTCAGAACAACTTGCGACCTTTGTTGGCCGCAATGCGCATGCGCAACGCGTTCAGCTTGATGAAGCCTGCCGCGTCTGCCTGGTTGTAGGCGCCGCCATCTTCTTCAAAAGTGGCGATGTTGGCGTCGAACAACGACTCATCGGACTTGCGACCGGTCACGATCACATTGCCCTTGTACAGCTTCAGGCGCACAACGCCGTTCACGTGGACCTGGGAAGCGTCGATCATCTGTTGCAGCATCAGACGCTCCGGGCTCCACCAGTAGCCGGTGTAGATCAGGCTGGCGTACTTGGGCATCAACTCGTCTTTGAGGTGAGCCACTTCACGGTCCAGGGTGATGGACTCAATGGCGCGGTGAGCGCGCAGCATGATGGTGCCGCCCGGGGTTTCGTAGCAACCACGGGACTTCATGCCCACGTAACGGTTCTCGACGATGTCGAGGCGGCCGATACCGTGTTCGCCACCGATACGGTTCAAGGTCGCCAGTACGGTGGCCGGGGTCATTTCGACGCCGTCCAGCGCGACGATGTCGCCGTTGCGGTAGGTCAGTTCCAGGTACTGGGCCTTGTCAGGAGCGTTCTCCGGGGAGACGGTCCATTTCCACATGTCTTCTTCGTGCTCGGTCCAGGTGTCTTCCAGCACGCCGCCTTCATAGGAGATGTGCAGCAAGTTGGCGTCCATCGAGTACGGGGACTTCTTCTTGCCGTGACGCTCGATCGGGATCGCGTGCTTTTCAGCGTAGTCCATCAGCTTTTCACGGGACAACAGGTCCCATTCACGCCACGGAGCAATCACTTTTACGCCTGGCTTCAAGGCGTAGGCGCCCAGTTCGAAACGCACCTGGTCGTTGCCCTTGCCGGTGGCGCCATGGGAAATGGCGTCGGCGCCGGTTTCGTTGGCGATTTCGATCAGGCGCTTGGCGATCAGCGGACGTGCGATGGAAGTACCCAGCAGGTACTCGCCTTCGTAGACAGTGTTGGCGCGAAACATCGGGAAAACGAAATCGCGGACGAACTCTTCGCGCAGGTCGTCAATGTAGATCTCTTTCACGCCCATGGCTTGCGCCTTGGCACGTGCAGGTTCGACCTCTTCGCCCTGACCCAGGTCAGCGGTGAAGGTCACCACTTCACAGTTATAAGTATCCTGCAGCCACTTGAGGATCACCGAAGTGTCCAGGCCGCCGGAATACGCGAGAACGACCTTGTTTACGTCGGCCATGCCATCACTCCACGGGGTTGTACGGAAAGGCGTCGATTCTACCGACCAAAACCGTGAAATTACAGAGGCGCGACAGCAAATGAAGATAAAGCGACAGATTATGTCGAGCGGGCGACGAAACGCCGCACCTTATGAGGTGGCGGCGGCGTTGCCTGGCGCCTTGGCCTGGGGCGCCGGTTTCTCGGGGGCTGCCACCCGTTCGAGCTGAATATTCACCCGGCGGTTTTTCGCCCGGTTGGCCGCGTTGGTGTTCGGCGCCAGCGGATAGCTTTCGCCATGAAAGCGCAGGGTAATCTGAGATTCCTGGATGCCATTGGCCTTGAAGTAGTCCATTACCGCCAATGCACGACGCCGCGAAACGTCGCGATTGGTCAGGCGATTGCCGCTGTTGTCGGAGTGGCCATTCAACTCGACGTGGTTAACCGTCGGGTCGGCTTTCATGAATTCGAGAATCACCGAGAGCTTTTTCCTGGCCGCCGCGTCCAGTTCGATGCCGCCACCCGGGAAGCCCACCTCGGTCTGTTTGACCTGCTCGAAATTCATCGGCAGCAGCTTGGTGGTGCAGAGTTGATAGTCGTTGTAGGCCTTGCTGAATTTCGCCGGCAGCAGGCGGATCTCGGAGTAACCGCCGTCGCGGCTATAGTGGCGCACCGTCGGGCTGCGCCCTTCGAGCAGGCCGGTAAACAAACGCCCGGCCTGGGCCTGGGAGCTGTTGAACAGCACATCGCCACTGCCGACACGCACCGCCCCCAGGTTGATATCGCCACGCCCTGGCTGCCACGGCGCAGCCGCCGCCAACAGGGTTGCGGAACCGGCACCCAACGAGCCGTTAAAGGCTTTCAGGCGAAACGTCGCCTGCTCGCCGGCCCGGCGCACGAACTCGCCCGAGCCGAAATCGGTGATCGGCTGGGTCAAGCGGCACTCGAATTTATCGCCCTCCACTTTCCACTCAATATTCTCCAGACGAGTCTGGAACGTGAGGGCCATCGCGGGCAGGCTGGCGAACACACTGAGCAGGGCTAAATAATGCTGGCGCACGGGAGGCTCCACTGGTTTCTACAACACATCAAGGCGTCATACATCGTTAAGGCATACCCAGGGATATCGGTCGCATCCTGCAAAACTTGATAGCGAGTGCCTGCAAGAGTCTTTTCCGGTAGCATTCCCACCAGATTGACCCGCCTGGAATCCCCAATGTCCGACCGCCTGACCCTGCTGCGTCCCGACGACTGGCATATTCATCTTCGCGATGGTGCTGCGTTGCCCCAAACCGTGGCCGATGTAGCGCGCACGTTTGGCCGCGCCATCATCATGCCTAACCTGGTACCTCCGGTGCGTAACGCCGCGGAAGCCGACGCCTATCGCCAGCGCATTCTCGCTGCACGACCGGCCGGCAGCCGCTTCGAACCGTTGATGGTGCTGTACCTGACCGACCGCACCCAGCCCGAAGAAATCCGCCAGGCCAAGGCCAGTGGTTTCGTGCACGCCGCCAAGCTGTACCCGGCCGGCGCGACCACCAACTCCGATTCCGGCGTCACCAGTATCGACAAGATCCTGCCGGCCATCGAAGCCATGGCCGAAGTGGGCATGCCGTTGCTGATCCACGGTGAAGTCACCCGTGGCGATGTCGATGTGTTCGATCGTGAAAAGATCTTCATCGACGAGCACATGCGCCGAGTTGTCGAACTGTTCCCGACCCTCAAGGTGGTGTTCGAGCACATCACCACCGCCGATGCCGTGCAGTTCGTCACCGAGGCTTCGGCCAACGTCGGCGCGACCATCACCGCGCATCACCTGCTGTACAACCGCAACCACATGCTGGTGGGCGGGATTCGGCCGCACTTCTATTGCCTGCCGATTCTCAAGCGCAACACGCACCAGGTAGCGCTGCTCGATGCCGCCACCAGTGGCAGCGAGAAATTTTTCCTCGGTACCGACTCTGCACCTCACGCCCAACACGCCAAGGAAGCCGCGTGTGGTTGTGCCGGTTGCTATACCGCCTATGCGGCAATCGAGTTGTATGCCGAAGCGTTCGAACAACGCAACGCGCTGGACAAGCTTGAAGGGTTCGCCAGCCTCAACGGCCCACGTTTCTATGGCCTGCCGGCGAATACCGACCGCATTACCCTGGTCCGTGAAGACTGGACCGCCCCCACCAGCCTGCCGTTTGGCGAGCTGACCGTTATCCCGCTGCGCGCCGGTGAAACACTGCGCTGGCGCCTGCTGGAGGAACACCCGTGAGTGAAGACCATTACGACGACGACCAGGAACACGGTGGCGGTGGTGGCGGTTCCCGTCACCCGATGGCCGAGCGTTTCCGTGGCTACCTGCCCGTTGTCATCGACGTAGAAACCGGCGGCTTCAATTGCGCCACTGACGCGTTGCTGGAAATCGCCGCCACGACCATCGGCATGGATGAACAGGGTTTCGTGTTCCCGGAACACACCCACTTCTTCCGCGTCGAGCCGTTCGAAGGCGCCAACATCGAAGCGGCGGCCCTGGAATTCACCGGGATCAAGCTTGATCACCCACTGCGCATGGCCGTCAGTGAAGAAGCGGCGCTGACCGACATCTTCCGTGGCGTACGCAAGGCCCTGAAGGCCAATGGCTGCAAACGCGCGATCCTGGTGGGCCACAACAGCAGCTTCGACCTGGGCTTCCTCAATGCCGCCGTGGCGCGCCTGGACATGAAGCGCAACCCGTTTCACCCGTTCTCCAGCTTCGACACTGCGACCCTGGCCGGTTTGGCCTATGGCCAGACCGTGCTGGCGAAGGCCTGCCAGGCTGCCGGTATCGACTTCGACGGTCGTGAGGCCCACTCGGCCCGCTACGACACCGAGAAGACCGCCGAGCTGTTCTGCGGCATCGTCAACCGTTGGAAACAGATGGGCGGCTGGGAAGACTTCGGCGACTGAAGCCAAATCCCGCGCATAAAAAAACCGGCCCTCTCAGGCCGGTTTTTTTTGCTTCGAACGTGGCTTACAGCTTGCCAGCGTTCTCGGTCAGGTAAGCCGCAACGCCTTCTGGCGAAGCGTTCATGCCTTTGTCGCCTTTTTTCCAGTTGGCAGGGCAAACTTCACCGTGCTCTTCGTGGAATTGCAGAGCGTCGACCAGGCGGATCAGCTCTTCCATGTTACGGCCCAGCGGCAGGTCGTTGATGATCTGCGAGCGCACAACGCCCTTGTCGTCGATCAGGAACGCGCCACGGAAAGCCACGCCGCCTTCGGACTCAACGTCGTAGGCCTTGGCGATGTCGTGCTTCATGTCGGCAGCCATGGTGTATTTGACTTTGCCGATGCCGCCATCATTGATGGCGGTGTTGCGCCAGGCGTTGTGGGTGAAATGGGAGTCGATGGAAACGGCTACCACTTCAACGTTACGCGCCTTGAAATCGTCCATGCGGTGATCCAGAGCGATCAGCTCCGATGGGCAGACGAAGGTGAAGTCCAGCGGGTAGAAGAACACCAGGCCGTATTTGCCTTTGATGGCTTCAGACAGTTTGAAGCTGTCTACGATTTCGCCATTGCCGAGGACGGCGGGTACGTCGAAATCCGGGGCTTGTTTGCCGACGAGTACGCTCATTGGGTATCTCCTGATGGTGGTGACTGAAGTAAAAGGATCCGTCCCAGTGTGCCGCAGCTAAACGACAGGCCTGTGACGTGATCACGCTTCGTGAAGACCGACCATCATACCGGAAAAAAGCCGTTCGTCAGTGAAGCCGCGTGCAAACACCAAGGCTTGAGAAACTACTTTGACAATCATTCTCGTTAACATTAAGATCCGTCGCACTTAAGCCTTAAACCGCGATGGTTCTCCCTTATGTATGTCTGCCTTTGCACTGGCGTCACCGACGGACAAATCCGCGAAGCAATCTACGAAGGTTGCTGCAGCTACAAGGAAGTACGTGAAACCACCGGCGTTGCCAGCCAATGCGGCAAATGCGCCTGCCTCGCCAAGCAAGTGGTACGGGAAACCCTGACGCAGCTGCAAACTGCCCAGGCTGCGATCCCCTACTCAGCAGAATTTACACACGCTTAATCAGCGTGTTTTAAAGAACCGGACTTAGTGTCCGGTTTTTTTATGCCCGAAATTCAAACAGTTAGCGCCAAGACGCGGAACACAAACATTCTTATTCCGATTAATTTTCATTTATTATTCAATAACTTAGGTTTGACAGTAGTAAATGCGCAGCTCAAACTCCGCCTTATATACAGCTAATACAGGGCAGGACCCCAATCATGAAAGGCGACATCACAGTCATCCAGCAACTCAACAAAATCCTTGCCAATGAACTGGTCGCGATCAATCAGTACTTCCTGCATGCGCGCATGTATGACGATTGGGGCCTGGAAAAGCTGGGCAAGCGTGAATACAAAGAATCCATCAAGGCCATGAAGGACGCTGACGCGCTGATCAAGCGCATCCTGTTCCTGGAAGGCCTGCCGAACGTGCAGGACCTGGGCAAGCTGAACATCGGCGAGCACACCCAGGAGATGATCAACTGCGACCTGAACTTCGAGCGCAAGAGCCACACCGACCTGAAGGCCGCCATTGCTCATTGCGAATCCAAGGGCGACTTCGGCAGCCGTGAACTGCTGGAAGATATCCTTGAAGACCAGGAAGAACACATCGACTGGCTGGAAACCCAAATCGGCCTGATCGACAAAGTGACTATCGAGAATTACCTGCAATCGCAGATGGGTGAATAACCCTTCAATTCCCGGCCACTAAAAAGCCCCGCTCTCTTTCGAGAAGCGGGGCTTTTTATTGCCGCGGCCTAAAACAAATCAGGCTTCGGTCTTCGCAGCTGCTTTGGCCGCTGCGTCTTTGATCAGTGCCTGCAACGAACCATCAGCCGCCATTTCGGTGATGATGTCGCTACCGCCGACCAGCTCACCGGCAACCCACAGCTGCGGGAAGGTTGGCCAGTTGGCGTACTTCGGCAGGTTGGCGCGGATTTCCGGGTTCTGCAGGATATCCACGTAGGCGAACTTCTCGCCACATTGCATGATTGCCTGGGAAGCCTTTGCGGAGAAGCCACACTGGGGAGCGTTAGGGGCGCCCTTCATGTAAAGCAGAATAGTGTTGTTGGCAATCTGCTCTTTGATCGTTTCGATGATATCCATGGAACACCTCGGCTGGAACTTTCCGACTCATGGGTCGGCACGGTGGCGCATTGTAACGCAAACCCCAGCGTGACGCTCGGACTCCCCGACAGACAATCCTTACGCCGCCGCCACCTGCACCGGCACGCCGTTCAGCGCTGCGTTGCCCGACAGCTCATCCAGTTGCCGCTCATCCGTCAGGTCATTCGCGCTCGCCCCCGGCTGCCCGCTGGCGATGGTCATCTGCACGCCAGGGCGGCCGTGGCCCCAACCGTGAGGCAGGCTGACCACGCCGGGCATCATGTCGAGACTGGCCAACACTTCCACCTCGATCATGCCGATCCGCGAGCTGACCCGTACCCGCTGCCCGTCAGTCAACTGGCGATGGGCAAGGTCATCCGGATGCATCAGCAGTTGATGGCGAGGCTTGCCCTTCACCAGCCGGTGGTAGTTATGCATCCAGGAGTTGTTGCTGCGCACATGCCGGCGGCCGATCAGCAGCAACTCATTCACCTCGGGCACCGGCTGCGCGGCAAAGCGCGCCAGGTCGGCAAGGATCACCGACGGTGCAGCCTGCAGATGGCCATTAGCGGTTTTCAGGCGGCCTGCGAGGTTGGGTTTCAGCGGCCCGAGGTCCAGGCCATGAGGGTGATCGGCCAGCGCGGCAATGGACAACCTGTCGCCATAAGGCCCGGCTCGCAGCCCGAAGTCGATCATCTGCGCAGGCGGCATCGTCGGTTTGAGTGTATTACCCGTCTTCTCGGCAAACGCCCGGGCCAGGCCGACGAAGATTTCCCAGTCATGCAACGCACCCTCGGGTTTCGGCAGGATGGCGCGGTTGAAACGGGTGACGTTACGCACCGCGAACATATTGAAGGTGGTGTCGTAGTGATCGTTTTCCAGGGCCGAGGTGGACGGCAGGATCAGGTCGGCATAACGCGTGGTCTCGTTGATATACAGGTCGATGCTGACCATGAACTCCAGGCCATCCAGCGCCTGCTCCAGTTGCCGGCCGTTGGGCGTGGACAACACCGGATTGCCCGCCACCGTCACCAGGGCGCGGATTTGCCCTTCACCCTCAGTGAGCATTTCTTCAGCCAGTGCCGATACCGGCAGCTCGCCCCCGTACTCGGGTCGCCCGGAAACCCGGCTTTGCCAGCGATTGAAATGCCCGCCGGAAGTCGAGGCCACCAGGTCGACGGCCGGTGTAGTGCACAAGGCCCCGCCGACTCGATCCAGATTACCGGTCACCAGGTTGATCAACTGCACCAGCCAATGGCACAGCGTGCCAAACGCCTGGGTCGATACGCCCATGCGGCCATAACACACTGCTGTGTCGGCCGCAGCGAAGTCCCGGGCCAACTGGCGGATCTGCTCGGCGGGCACCGCACATTGACGGCTCATGGCCTCGGCGGTGAATCCGGCCACGGCGTGGCGCACGTCATCCAGGCCGTCCACCGGCAGGTGACTGTCACGGGTCAGGTTCTCGGCAAACAGTGTATTGAGCAATCCGAACAACAACGCCGCATCACCGCCCGGGCGCACGAACAGATGCTGGTCGGCCATCGCCGCCGTCTCGCTGCGGCGCGGATCAACCACCACGACTTTGCCGCCGCGAGCCTGGATGGCCTTCAGGCGTTTCTCCACATCCGGCACGGTCATGATGCTGCCGTTGGACGCCAACGGGTTGCCGCCGAGGATCAGCATGAAATCGGTATGGTCGATGTCCGGGATCGGCAGCAACAGGCCGTGGCCGTACATCAGGTGGCTGGTGAGGTGGTGGGGTAACTGGTCCACCGAGGTGGCGGAAAAACGATTGCGGGTCTTCAGCTGGCCAAGGAAGTAGTTGCTGTGGGTCATCAGGCCATAGTTGTGCACGCTCGGATTGCCCTGGTACACCGCCACAGCATTCTGCCCGTGACGCGTCTGAATCGCGGCCAGGCGCTCGGCTACAAGTACAAAGGCGTCTTCCCACGGGATCGGCTGCCATTCGCTGCCCACTCGCAACATGGGCTGGTGCAGGCGGTCCGGGTCATTCTGGATGTCTTGCAGGGCCACGGCCTTGGGGCAGATATGGCCACGGCTGAACGTATCCAGGGGGTCGCCCTTGATCGAGGTGATCGCCAGGCTTGCGTCTTCGCCCTGGGTGGTCTCCAGTGTGAGGCCGCAGATGGCTTCGCACAGATGGCAGGCACGGTGGTGGAGAGTCTTGGTCATGGCCAGTCTCTTTTATTGTGGGCTAGGCGCTTCGGACGAAAACTATGGCCCGCCCGGGGCAGCAGCGCCAGCAACGTTCGTCGTGTGAATCCAGGGGCATCAGGGCAGGCCATGAGGAAACATCAGGAAATGTTTCAGAAGCCTTCGGCAGCCCGCTGAAACCGACGCAGCCCGGCCTCAGCCCGCCCTCACGCATTGCAATGTGGCGCAGCGCCAGTGTACAAATGACCCGCTGCTGTCAGGAAACAGGCTTCAAAAGCGCCCTCCCCGCGTCCTTGAACTCCCCTAAAAACTGTAGCCCTATTGGTAAGACGCGACATTTAATTATAAGATCGCGCCTTCCCCTATTTCGTCGCCCCGTGCGGCTTTCGCCGCAGGTCTCGCCCGTTTTCAAAATAAACCAGGCTTTGAGTATCTGCGGTCTGTTGCAAAAAGGTAGTTAATGATGAGCGCAAGGCACTTTCTCTCCCTGATGGATTGCACGCCCGAAGAGCTGGTCAGCGTGCTCCGTCGAGGCATTGAGCTTAAAGACCTGCGTAACCGCGGCGTACTGTTCGAGCCTTTGAAAAACCGCGTGCTCGGGATGATTTTCGAGAAGTCGTCCACCCGCACCCGCGTGTCTTTCGAAGCCGGCATGATTCAGCTCGGCGGCCAGGCTATCTTCCTGTCACCTCGCGATACCCAACTGGGCCGTGGCGAGCCGATCAGCGATTGCGCGATCGTGATGTCGAGCATGCTGGATGCGGTGATGATCCGTACCTTCGCCCACAGCACCCTGACCGAATTTGCCGCCAACTCCCGAGTGCCCGTGATCAACGGCCTGTCCGATGACCTGCACCCCTGCCAGTTGCTGGCCGACATGCAAACCTTCCTCGAACAGCGCGGCTCGATCCAGGGCAAGACCGTGGCCTGGATCGGCGACGGCAACAACATGTGCAACAGCTATATAGAAGCGGCGATCCAGTTCGACTTCAAATTGCGCGTTGCCTGCCCTGAAGGCTACGAGCCGGATGCACGTTTCCTGGCCGAGGCCGGCGACCGCGTGACCATCGTCCGCGACCCGCGTGAGGCGGTCATCGGCGCACACCTGGTGAGCACCGACGTGTGGACCTCCATGGGCCAGGAAGAGGAAACCGCCAAGCGCCTCAAGCTCTTCGCCCCGTTCCAGGTCACCCGCGCCCTGCTCGACCTGGCCGCGCCGGACGTGCTGTTCATGCACTGCCTGCCCGCCCACCGTGGCGAAGAAATCAGTCTCGACCTGCTGGACGATCAACGTTCAGTAGCCTGGGCCCAGGCGGAAAACCGCCTGCACGCACAAAAAGCCCTGCTCGAGTTTCTGGTTGCGCCGGCGTACCGTCCTGCATGAGCCAGCCATTACTGCTGAACCTGCGCAATCTGGCATGCGGCTATCAAGACCAACGGGTGGTGCAGAACCTCAATCTGCACCTCAACGCCGGCGACATCGGTTGCCTGCTGGGCTCCTCGGGCTGCGGCAAGACCACCACCCTGCGAGCGATTGCCGGGTTTGAGCCGGTGCATGAAGGCGAGATCAGCCTGGCAGGCGAAATCATTTCCAGCGCCGGTTTCACACTGGCTCCGGAGAAACGTCGGATCGGCATGGTGTTCCAGGACTACGCGCTGTTTCCACACCTCAGCGTGGCCGACAACATCGCCTTCGGCATTCGCAAGCACCCGCAAAAAGAGCGTGTGGTCGCTGAATTGCTGGAACTGGTGAACCTGAAAAACCTCGGCAAGCGCTTCCCCCACGAACTCTCGGGCGGCCAGCAGCAACGCGTCGCCCTGGCTCGCGCCCTGGCGCCGGAACCGCAATTGTTGCTGCTGGACGAACCCTTCTCCAACCTCGACGGCGAACTGCGGCGCAAACTCAGCCACGAAGTACGCGATATCCTCAAGGCGCGGGGCACCAGTGCGATTCTGGTGACCCACGACCAGGAAGAAGCCTTCGCAGTGAGTGACCATGTCGGCGTGTTCAAGGAGGGTCGCCTGGAGCAGTGGGATACGCCCTACAACCTCTATCACGAACCGCTGACACCCTTTGTCGCCAGCTTCATTGGCCAGGGTTACTTCATTCGCGGGCAGTTGAACACGCCGGAATCGGTTACCACCGAACTGGGGGAGTTGCGCGGCAATCGTGCCTACACCTGGCCAACCGGCGGCGCGGTGGATGTGTTGCTGCGCCCGGACGACATCGTTTATGCACCGGACAGCGCCTTGAAGGCGCGGATTGTCGGCAAGACGTTCCTCGGCGCGTCGACCCTGTATCGCTTGCAGCTGCCGACAGGCGCTCAGCTGGAGTCGATCTTCCCCAGCCACGCCGATCACTTGGTCGGTGCCGACGTGGGCATTCGCGTGGCAGCCGAGCACCTGGTGTTGTTCCAGGCCTCAGGCAGCACCGCAGCACAAATCCCTCAGGTTGAGTCAGGCGTTCGACGCTACAGCACCGCCTCCTGACGTCAACGCATCACGCCCGGCCAATTTCCGCGAACTTGGCCTGGGTGTGTTCGGCCAGCACTGTCGCTGCCAACTCCACCTCAAGCCCCCTTCTCCCCGCACTGATAAAAATTGTCGGAAACGACTGCGCCGTCACATCGATGAAGGTGCGCAGGCGTTTCTTCTGCCCCAGCGGGCTGATGCCGCCTAGTAAGTAACCGGTGGCCCGTTGCGCCGCTGCCGGGTCTGCCATCTCGACCTTTTTTACCCCCGCCGCCTGCGCCAACGCCTTTAAATCCAAACTTCCGACGACCGGCACAACCGCCACCAGCAGCTCGGCTTTTTCACTGCTGGCCAGCAGGGTCTTGAACACCTGCGCCGGGTCCAGGCCCAATTTTTCCGCGGCCTCCAGACCATAGGACGCTGCCTTGGGGTCATGTTCGTAACTGTGAATTCGATGTTCGGCGCGAACTTTTTTCAACAGGTCCAATGCGGGCGTCATGTGGGCTCCAGGCTTGGCAAAAAGGTGAAAAAACAGACAGCCAATTCTAGGCCAACAACAAGCAAAAGGCTCTAGTCCGAAGCCCTCTGCCACGCGCTCACGCGCACCTTCCCTGCCGCTTCCCGCGCCCACGGCACGATCATTCACCACACCAATAATTACAAAATGACCGATCGTTCACTTTCGACCTTTGACAGCCGTCATTCTTGTCTATATTTTTTCGTTTACGAATACTGTAGGAATGCACCTACGGATTCACAGCAGTAAGCCGCGAACAGGATGGGGATCCTCGCCACGGTGAAAATCGCCGATTGCCCGTTGCGGCAAAACGCCAGACAACAACAAAAACAGAGGTTTTCCATGACAACTGCTCTTCAACAGCCTTCACTTTCAAGTCAATGCATGGCCGAATTCCTGGGCACTGCGTTGCTGATCTTCTTCGGTACCGGATGTGTTGCTGCGCTCAAGGTCGCGGGTGCCAGCTTTGGGTTGTGGGAAATCAGTATCATCTGGGGGATCGGCGTCAGCATGGCGATCTACCTGAGCGCCGGTATTTCCGGGGCTCACCTGAATCCGGCGGTCAGTATCGCCCTGTGCATCTTTGCCGATTTCGACAAGCGCAAACTGCCGTTCTACATCATCGCCCAGGTCGCCGGGGCCTTCTGTTCGGCCGCGTTGGTTTACACGCTCTACAGCAACCTGTTTTTCGATTACGAACAAACCCACCACATGATTCGCGGCACCCAGGCTAGCCTGGAATTGGCGTCGGTGTTCTCCACCTACCCGCATCCGCTGCTGGGCACGGCCCAGGCGTTCCTGGTGGAAATGGTCATCACCGCGATCCTGATGGGCGTGATCATGGCCCTGACCGATGACAACAACGGCCTGCCCCGCGGCCCGTTGGCGCCGCTGCTGATTGGTTTGCTGATTGCCGTGATCGGCAGTGCCATGGGCCCGCTGACCGGCTTTGCGATGAACCCGGCCCGTGACTTCGGCCCCAAGCTGATGACCTTTTTCGCCGGTTGGGGTGAAATGGCTTTCACTGGCGGGCGCGACATTCCTTACTTCCTGATTCCGATCTTTGCGCCGATTGTCGGCGCCTGCCTCGGTGCTGCCGCCTATCGCGGGCTGATTGCCCGTCACCTGCCCAGCGCCGCACCTGCTACAACTGATGCAACCGAAGCGGCTGCCACCGCCAAAACCCGTACTTCCTGATGCGATAGCCTGGACCGTACTGCCCTTTTGCGGCCCAGGCTGTTTACTGACTTCCCTATTCTCCGTCCAAGGCAATCGACATGACCGACATTCAGAATAAGAACTACATCATTGCCCTCGATCAGGGCACCACCAGTTCCCGGGCGATCATCTTCGATCGTGACGCCAACGTGGTCTGCACCGCCCAGCGTGAATTCACCCAGCATTACCCGCAAGCCGGCTGGGTCGAACATGACCCGATGGAGATTTTCGCCACCCAGAGCGCGGTGATGGTCGAGGCCCTGGCACAAGCCGGCCTGCACCATGACCAGGTCGCGGCAATCGGTATCACCAACCAGCGTGAAACCACCGTGGTATGGGACAAAATCACCGGCCGTCCTATCTACAACGCGATCGTCTGGCAATGCCGCCGCAGCACCGAGATCTGCCAGCAGCTCAAGCGCGACGGTCACGAGCAATACATCAACGACACCACCGGCCTGGTCACCGACCCGTACTTCTCCGGCACCAAGCTCAAGTGGATCCTCGACAACGTCGAAGGCAGTCGCGAACGTGCGCGTAACGGCGAGCTGCTGTTCGGCACCATCGACAGCTGGCTGATCTGGAAATTTACCGGCGGCAAGACCCACGTCACCGACTACACCAACGCCTCGCGCACCATGCTCTTCAACATCCACACGCTGGAGTGGGATGCGAAGATGCTGGAGATTCTCGACGTGCCGCGCGAAATGCTGCCGGAAGTGAAGTCTTCCTCGGAAATCTATGGTCGCACCAAAAGCGGTATCGCCATCGGCGGTATCGCCGGTGACCAGCAGGCGGCGCTGTTTGGCCAAATGTGCGTAGAACCGGGCCAGGCGAAAAACACCTACGGCACCGGCTGCTTCCTGCTGATGAACACCGGCGACAAGGCGGTGAAATCCAAGCACGGCATGCTCACCACCATCGCCTGCGGCCCGCGTGGCGAAGTGGCCTACGCCCTGGAAGGCGCCGTGTTCAACGGCGGCTCCACCGTGCAATGGCTGCGTGACGAGTTGAAGATCATCGCCGATGCCACCGACACCGAATACTTCGCCGGCAAGGTCAAGGACAGCAACGGCGTGTACCTGGTGCCAGCCTTCACCGGCCTGGGCGCTCCGTACTGGGACCCGTATGCCCGTGGTGCGCTGTTCGGCCTGACCCGTGGTGTACGCGTGGATCACATCATTCGTGCAGCCCTGGAGTCGATTGCCTACCAGACCCGCGACGTACTCGATGCCATGCAGCAGGATTCCGGCGAACGCCTCAAATCCCTGCGGGTAGACGGTGGCGCGGTCGCCAACAACTTCCTGATGCAGTTCCAGGCCGACATCCTCGGTACCCAGGTTGAACGCCCACAAATGCGCGAAACCACCGCGTTGGGCGCCGCTTACCTGGCCGGCCTGGCGTGCGGTTTCTGGGGCAGCCTGGACGAACTGCGTGGCAAGGCGGTAATCGAGCGTCAATTCGAACCGCAGCTGGAAGAAGCAGCGAAGGAAAAACTCTACGCCGGCTGGCAGAAAGCAGTCAGCCGCACCCGCGACTGGGAACCCCACGAAGGCGCTGAATAAGCCAAGCGCCGGACGCGCATAGGGTTGTAACTGGCAGGGAGCAGATTCCTGCGTCATCATGGGCCACTTTTTACGGCAGCCCAAAGGACGCACCATGAATCTGCCTCCCCGCCAGCAACAAATCCTCGAACTGGTTCGCGAACGCGGCTATGTGAGTATCGAGGAAATGGCGCAGCTCTTCGTTGTCACCCCGCAAACCATCCGCCGCGATATCAATCAACTGGCGGAAGCCAATCTGTTGCGCCGCTACCATGGCGGCGCAGCCTATGATTCCAGCGTTGAAAACACCGCGTACGCCATGCGTGCCGACCAGATGCGCGACGAAAAACAGCGCATCGGCGAAGCCATCGCCGCGCAAATCCCCGATCACGCCTCGCTTTTTATCAACATCGGTACCACCACCGAATCGATCGCGCGTGCGCTGCTTAACCACAGCCACCTGAAAATCATCACCAATAACCTCAACGTCGCCATGATGCTGAGTGCCAAAGACGACTTCGACGTACTCCTGACCGGCGGCAACGTGCGCCGGGATGGCGGTGTGGTAGGCCAGGCCAGCGTTGATTTCATCAACCAGTTCAAGGTCGATTTTGCCCTGGTGGGCATCAGCGGCATCGATGAAGACGGCAGCCTGTTGGACTTCGATTACCAGGAAGTACGGGTTTCCCAGGCGATCATTGCCAATGCGCGCAAGGTGATCCTGGCGGCGGACTCCAGCAAATTCGGGCGCAACGCCATGATTCGCCTGGGACCCATCAGTTTGATTGATTGTTTAGTCACCGATCAGCAGCCGGTCCCGGCACTGGTGCAGTTGCTGAATCAGCACAAGATTCGGCTGGAAGTGGTGTAAGCCTATACAGGGGGTGTCCTGCCCCCTGATGTTCACAAATTTTCCTTTCTTCGCCCTTCGATCAGTATTTTCAATCGAAGCGGGCTGGCTGTGCCTGCGTTTATAAGCTACCATTTTCGCAAATGAACATTTATGTTCGAATTCCAATACGAAAAAGATTGCGAGGCCAGCCGATGAACCCTTCTACCTTGCCTGCCCCACCGCTTGCCGAAGTCTATGACGTCGCCGTTATCGGTGGCGGGATCAATGGCGTCGGGATTGCAGCAGACGCAGCCGGTCGCGGTTTGTCGGTATTCCTTTGCGAAAAGGACGACCTGGCCAGCCACACTTCCTCCGCGAGCAGCAAGCTGATCCACGGTGGCCTGCGCTACCTGGAGCATTACGAATTCCGCCTGGTGCGCGAAGCCCTGGCTGAACGTGAGGTGCTGCTGGCCAAGGCCCCGCACATCGTCAAGCAGATGCGCTTTGTATTGCCTCACCGCCCGCACCTGCGTCCGGCATGGATGATTCGCGCCGGCCTGTTCCTGTATGACCATCTGGGCAAGCGGGAAAAACTCGAAGGCTCCAAGAGCCTCAAGTTCGGCCCCGACAGCCCGCTGAAAAGCGAAATCACCAAAGGCTTCGAATACTCCGATTGCTGGGTCGACGACGCCCGCCTTGTAGTACTCAACGCCATGGCTGCGCGGGAAAAGGGTGCGCACATCCACACCCAGACCCGTTGCGTCAGCGCACACCGCAGCAAAGGCCTGTGGGAAATGAACATGGAACGTGCCGACGGCAGCCTGTTCTCGATCCGCGCCCGAGCGCTGGTGAACGCTGCCGGCCCGTGGGTGGCCAAGTTCATCAAGGATGACTTGAAGCTGGATTCGCCCTACGGCATCCGTCTGATCCAGGGCAGCCACCTGATCGTACCGAAGCTGTATGAAGGCGCCCACGCGCACATCCTGCAGAACGAAGACCAGCGTATCGTCTTCACCATTCCGTACCTGAATCACCTGACCATCATCGGCACCACCGACCGCGAATACACCGGCGACCCGGCGAAAGTGGCGATTACCGAAGGTGAAACCGACTACATGCTCAATGTGGTCAACGCGCACTTCAAGAAGCAGCTGAGCCGCGATGACATCGTGCACACCTATTCCGGCGTGCGCCCGTTGTGCAACGACGAGTCCGACAACCCGTCGGCCGTGACCCGCGACTACACCCTGGCGCTGTCCGGCACCTCGGGCGAGGCGCCGTTGCTGTCGGTGTTCGGCGGCAAGCTGACCACCTACCGCAAGCTGGCCGAATCGGCGATGGCACAACTGGCGCCTTACTTCACGCAGATGCGCCCAAGCTGGACGGCTACAGCCACCCTGCCCGGCGGCGAAAACATGAGCACTCCAGAAGCCCTGGCCGATGCAATCCGTAGCAAATACGACTGGGTGCCGAGCGAGATTGCCCGTCGCTGGTCCACCACTTACGGCAGCCGCACCTGGCGCCTGCTGGAAGGCGTGCAATCGCTGGCGGACATGGGTGACCACCTCGGTGGCGGCCTGTACACCCGCGAAGTCGATTACCTGTGCGCTGAAGAATGGGCCACTCAGCCCCAGGACATCCTGTGGCGCCGCAGCAAGCTGGGCCTGTTCACCACGCCGCAGGAGCAGGAGAACGTGCAGCGTTACCTGTCCAAGGTTGAGCACAACCGCGGCAAGATCGAAGCGGCCTGATCAGCCCGACGTAAAAAAGCCCCTGCACCGAAAGGTCCAGGGGCTTTTTCATGCCTGCAGATGACGCTGATAGCGCAGGCCCATTTCACGAATCCCGCTGAAGGCAGAGCCCAGCAACACGGGATAAGCCGCCTGCAAAAAGCCTGGCGTGGCCGTCGCGAGAGCCCGCTCCAACCATAGGCAGGCCTGCACTTCGTCGCCGTCGTCAGCCAGCTCCGCAGCATGGTTGTATTGCCCGCGGAAATCCCCGGCCTCGGCTGAGCGCTGATACCACTGGCGCGCCAGTTGAACATCCTTGGGCACCACCACGCCTTCATGGTGGAACCGACCCAACAGGTTCATCGACTTGGCGTGCCCCTTGGCCGCAGCCTGGCGGAAGAGTTCATATGCCGCGACAAGGTCACGCTCCACACCACGGCCACGCGTCAGCAACTGGCCGTAGTTATACAAACCCCAATCCAGCCCCAGATCGGCGGCCTTGCGGTAATGCCGCGCACTGTCTTCCAAGTCGACCTCGCAGCCCCAGCCATTCTCCAGGCAGCGCCCGATCATGTTGATCGCCATGGGGTGACGCTGCCGCGCAGCGATGCGAAACCAGCTCAACCCCAGCGCCTCATCCTTCTGCACGCCACGACCGTCGAGCAGCAGCTGGGCCAGGGTCGCCTGTGCGTCGGCATCTCCCAGCTGTGCCGCATACATCACCCAGCGCACGTAGGCACGCGGGTTATCACCGATATCCGAGGGCTCGCTGCCTGGCTGTGCGCTCTGCATTCCTGCCCCGAGTAGCGATCAAGGACCGCAAAAAGTTTCATGATTTATTTGGTTACAAAGTATTACATTTGAGATCGCTTATCAATTACGATCGCATCTCACTAACACCAACAAGAGATTACTCAATGGCTACCGGCATCAGTTCTGCCCCCCTCTCATCGCGGCATTTGCTCGCGTCGGCAGTGGGCCTGGCAGTGGCTGCGCAAGGAGGATTCAGTTACGCGGCGGAGCCCGCACCAGAAGACAACACAGGCGTCATCCAACTCGGCGCGACCAGCATCGAAGGCCAGGCCCCGAGCCAGAGCGTCTACAACCCTGTGGCGCCTTCTTCCCCCAAGTACACCGAGGCCCTGCGCGACACGCCGCAGACCATCACGGTGGTGCCCAAGGAAGTCATTCATGACCAGAACCTGCTGACCCTGCGCGACGTGCTCAGCACCGTGCCGGGGATCACCTTCGGGGCCGGCGAAGGCGGCAGCGGGTATGGCGACAGCATCAACCTGCGCGGCTTCTCCGCCAGCGGCGACATCTACGTGGACGGCGTGCGCGACAGCGCGCAGTACAGCCGCACCGACCCGTTCAACCTGGAGCAGGTCGAAGTCGTCAGCGGCGCAAGTTCGGTGTATTCCGGCTCCGGCGCGGTCGGTGGCACCATCAACCTGGTGAGCAAACAGCCGGAATTACGCGACAAAACCACCATCAGTGCGGGCATCGGCACCGATAACTACAAGCGCACCACCCTGGACACCAACCAGACGCTGAACGACACCACCGCGTTCCGCCTGAACCTGATGGCCCATGGTAACGACGTGCCTGGCCGCGATTATGAAGATTACGAACGCTGGGGCATCGCGCCCTCCATCGCGTTTGGCCTGGGCACGCCGACACGCGTCACCGTCAGTTACGAGCACCAGAAAGACAACAACACGCCGCAGTACGGCATCCCGATCTACAACGGCAAGCCCATGCCGGGCGTGGGTTGGAGTGACTACTACGGCTACCACAACATCAATGACCAGCAAATCACCTCGGACTCGTTCAGCCTGAAGCTCGAACACGACTTCAACGACGCCGTCTCGGTGCGCAACTTCACCCGCGTCGAGCGGGTGCGCCAGGACCTGCGCGCCTCAGGCCCCGAAGGTGCATTGACCGGCTGTCTGGCCAGCGGCACCCAGATCACCGGCGCCCCTTGCGCCGCAGGCCTGCAGCCGGGCTACTTCCAGCCAAGCGGCGGCTCACTGGGTAACGAGCGCAACACCCAGAACAAGATGTTCACCAACCAGACCGACGTCACCAGCCACTTCAGCACCGGGTTCATCGACCACACGCTGGTGACCGGCATCGCCATCAGCCGCGAGGAATACGAGGCGGATACCGGTAAATGGCTGACCAACGCCAACGGCAGCACCATCGTCCCACCACCGGTCAGCTACAGCGATCCGAACTCCGAATGGTCCGGCCCCGTCAACTTCACCCGGGCCGCCCACATTGACGGCGCGCTGAACAACCGCGCCGCCTATGCCTTCGACACGCTCAAGCTCAACCCACAGTGGGAAATCAACGGCGGCCTGCGTTACGAGCACAACGCCGGCAGCTCGGTGACCAATGCCTATTCCAGCACTGGCGTGGAAACGCCCGGCACTCGCTACGGCCAGGCGGATGACCTGACCTCCTACCGCCTGGCGCTGGTCTACAAACCGGTGGAAAACGGCAGCTTCTATATCGCCTACGGCAACAGCAAGACGCCGTCCCAGGCCAGCGTCAATGGGGGTTGCTACACCCCGGCCAAAAGCTCAAGCATCGCCACCAACAACTGCGATGTTTCCCCGGAAACCGCCGTCAGCTATGAGATCGGCACCAAGTGGGACCTGCTCGACAACGCCCTGTCGCTGACGGGCGCGATCTTCCGCAATGACCGCACCAACTATAAAGTCGCCGACAACGACCCGAGCAACCTGAGCGGCACCCAGACCCTCGACGGCAAGGCACGTGCAGACGGCGTGGCGCTGGGCCTGAGCGGCCAACTTACTGACCGCTGGAAAGTCTTCGCCAACTACACCTACCTGAACACTCGTGTGCTGCGCAGCGCCAGCGATTACACCCTGGCGACCACCGGCATCGACGTGCAGAAAGGCGAGCCGCTGACCTTCACCCCCAAACATGCAGCCAGCATCTGGACGGTGTACGACCTGCCCTACGACTTCCAGGTGGGCTACGGCATTACGGCGCAAACCAAGCAGTACCTGGTCAGCGCCGCCAACTCGCCGACTTCCCCCGGCTATGCGGTGCAGCGTGCGATGCTCGGTTACAAGGTCAACAAACAGTTGAACCTGCAGCTGAACATCAACAACCTGTTCGACAAGGAGTACCTCACCCGTATCCGCAACAACGGTTGGGCAGTGCCCGGCGATGGCCGCGCGGCAGTGGTGTCGGCCGACTATACGTTCTGACAGAGCCACACCCAAAAGCCCCGGGAGCCACACTCCCGGGGCTTTTTCATGGGCGATACAGGCCCACGCCGCCATTCGGTTTTCCGAACGCCATAGCTCAACCTATTCGGTTTGCCGGACCCAAACAGGAGAAAAAACCCGTAACACAAAGTTAATCTCTATATAAATCATATGGTTAACCTTTTATTTCTGGTCTGGCACGACTCATGCTCTACACTCGTAGGCGATTGCCTGAGGCGCCTCAGGAGCCGTCACAGGCTTTCGCAGTACTGTTTATATAAAAACGTGGCCGTCCCAACCGGTCTCATAAAAAAAACAAATGTCGAGGAAGTATTGATGCGCATCGTTCCCCATATCCTGGGCGCAGCTATCGCTGCTGCTCTGATCAGCACTCCAGTTTTCGCCGCCGAACTCACCGGCACACTGAAGAAAATCAACGACTCCGGCACGATCACTCTCGCTCACCGCGACAGCTCCATTCCGTTTTCCTATATCGCGGATGGTTCGGGCAAACCCGTGGGCTACTCCCACGACATTCAGCTGGCTATCGTTGAAGCCCTGAAAAAAGACCTGAACAAACCCGACCTGAAGACCAAGTACAACCTGGTCACCTCGCAAACCCGTATCCCGCTGATCCAGAACGGCACCGCGGATATCGAGTGCGGCTCCACCACCAACAACGCCGAACGCGCCCAGCAGGTTGACTTCACCGTCAATATCTTCGAAATCGGCACCCGCCTGCTGGTCAAGAAAGACAAGGAAGGCAAGCCGTCCTACAGCGATTTCGCCGACCTGAAAGGCAAGAACGTCGTGACCACCGCCGGCACCACGTCCGAGCGCATCATCAAGGCGATGAACGCCGACAAGCAGATGGGCATGAACGTCATCTCCGCCAAGGACCACGGCGAATCCTTCCAGATGCTGGAAAGCGGCCGCGCCGTTGCCTTCATGATGGACGACGCCCTGCTGGCCGGTGAAGAAGCCAAGGCCAAGAAGCCGGACGACTGGGTCATCACCGGTACTCCACAGTCCTTCGAAGCCTACGCCTGCATGGTTCGCAAAGACGACCCAGCCTTCAAGAAGGCCGTGGATGATGCGATCGTCGGCCTGTACAAGTCCGGCGAGATCAACAAGATCTACAGCAAGTGGTTCGAGAGCCCGATTCCACCAAAAGGCCTGAACCTCAACTTCCCGATGAGCGACAAGGTCAAGGATCTGATCGCCAACCCAAGCGACAAGCCAGCGCCTGACGTAAAAATCTGATACCTGACTAAGCTTATGTCCTGAGGGAGCCAACCCTCCCTCAGGCGTCTGTTGCTACCTGCTGGCTTTAATTTTGGAACACTCGACCTGGCGGTTTTCGAGCCGATCGCGTGTGCCTGGCGTTCACCGTCGGGCGGGAAAGGACCTTCCCCAAGCGGGTGCTTGTACATCGATCGATCTCGAGGGGAGACCCTAATGAATTACAACTGGGACTGGGGCGTGTTCTTCAAGTCCACCGGCGTGGGCAGCGAGACTTATCTCGACTGGTACATCGCCGGCTTGGGCTGGACCATTGCCATCGCCGTCGTGGCATGGATCATCGCCTTGCTGCTGGGGTCTATTCTGGGCGTCATGCGCACCGTGCCAAACCGCATCGTATCGGGCATCGCGACCTGCTACGTGGAACTGTTTCGCAACGTACCGCTGCTGGTTCAGCTGTTCATCTGGTATTTCCTGATACCCGACCTGCTGCCGCAGAACCTGCAGGACTGGTACAAACAAGACCTCAACCCGACCACCTCGGCCTACCTGAGCGTTGTGGTGTGCCTGGGCCTGTTCACCGCCGCCCGTGTGTGCGAACAAGTGCGTACCGGCATCCAGGCGCTGCCACGGGGCCAGGAATCCGCCGCACGCGCCATGGGCTTCAAGCTGCCGCAGATCTACTGGAACGTGCTGCTGCCCCAGGCCTACCGGATCATCATTCCGCCGCTTACCTCGGAATTCCTCAACGTCTTCAAGAACTCCTCCGTGGCGTCCCTGATCGGCTTGATGGAACTGCTGGCGCAAACCAAACAGACCGCCGAGTTCTCGGCCAACCTGTTCGAGGCCTTCACCCTGGCCACGCTGATCTATTTCACCCTGAACATGAGCCTGATGCTGCTGATGCGCGTGGTCGAGAAGAAAGTCGCCGTGCCCGGCCTGATCTCCGTGGGGGGTAAATAATGGACTTCGATTTCAGCGGCATCATCCCCGCCATCCCGGGCCTGTGGAACGGCATGGTCATGACCTTGCAGTTGATGGTCATGGGCGTGGTCGGCGGCATCATCCTGGGTACGATCCTCGCGCTGATGCGCCTGTCGTCCAGCAAACTGCTGTCGCGCCTGGCCGGCGCCTACGTGAACTACTTCCGCTCGATCCCGCTGCTGCTGGTGATCACCTGGTTCTACCTGGCGGTGCCGTTCGTGCTGCGCTGGATCACCGGCGAAGACACCCCGATCGGTGCGTTCACCTCCTGCGTCGTGGCCTTCATGATGTTCGAGGCGGCGTACTTCTGCGAAATCGTGCGGGCCGGCGTGCAGTCGATCCCCAAGGGCCAGATGGCCGCGGCGCAAGCGATGGGCATGACCTACGGCCAGACCATGCGCCTGATCATCCTGCCCCAGGCGTTCCGCAAGATGACCCCGTTGCTGTTGCAACAGTCGATCATCCTGTTCCAGGACACCTCGCTGGTCTACACCGTGGGCCTGGTGGACTTCCTCAACTCCGCCCGTTCCAACGGCGACATCATCGGCCGCTCCAATGAGTTCCTGATCTTCGCCGGTGTCGTCTACTTCATCATCAGCTTTTCCGCCTCGCTGCTGGTCAAGCGTCTGCAAAAAAGGTTTGCCGTATGATCTCTATCAAGAATATCAACAAGTGGTATGGCGACTTCCAGGTGCTGACCGATTGCAGCACCGAGGTTAAAAAAGGCGAAGTGATCGTGGTGTGCGGGCCGTCCGGCTCGGGCAAATCGACCCTGATCAAGTGCGTCAACGCCCTGGAACCGTTCCAGAAAGGCGACGTGGTGGTCGATGGCACCTCCATTGCCGACCCGAAGACCAACCTGCCGAAACTGCGCTCGCGCGTCGGCATGGTATTCCAGCACTTCGAGCTGTTTCCGCACCTGACCATCACCGAAAACCTGACCATCGCGCAGATCAAGGTATTGGGCCGCAGCAAGGAAGAAGCCACCAAGAAGGGCCTGCAACTGCTGGAGCGCGTCGGCCTGTCGGCTCACGCCCACAAGCACCCGGGCCAGCTTTCCGGCGGCCAGCAACAGCGTGTGGCGATTGCCCGTGCGCTGGCGATGGACCCGATCGTCATGCTGTTCGACGAACCGACCTCGGCCCTCGACCCGGAAATGGTCAACGAAGTGCTCGACGTGATGGTGCAACTGGCCCAGGAAGGCATGACCATGATGTGCGTGACCCACGAAATGGGTTTCGCCCGCAAGGTAGCCGACCGGGTGATCTTCATGGACGCCGGCAAGATCATCGAAGACTGCCCGAAAGAGGAATTCTTCGGCGACATCAGCGCCCGCTCCGAGCGTGCGCAGCACTTCCTCGAGAAAATCCTGCAGCACTAAGCACTGCCCTGTTGTGGTGGGTCGGGCAACCCCACTCACCACAACTGGTTGACCCAAGGCATCTGTGATGAAATGCGACCCCAACCTCTTTCGCGCCGCGCCGCCATCACTTGCCGTGAAGCCTCGTCTGATTCGCCAATTGTTCCTGCCGCCGCTGATCATTGCCCTGATGATCGGACTGGGTTACGTCGGCTTCTGGATCAGCGAGTTCTATGGGATCCGCACCCTCAGCGATACCGGCGAACGCCAACTGGAATTGCACGCCCGCACCGTCGAGAGCGAACTCAGCAAATACACCTACCTGCCCAGTCTCCTGGAGCTGGAATCCAGCGTCTCCAGGCTGTTGGCCGACCCGAATCAAGAAACCCGCAAAACCGTCAACGACTACCTCGAAGGCCTGAACCGGCGCAGTCGCAGCCGGGCGATCTACGTGATGGACACCACCGGCCGTGTGCTGGCGACCAGTAACTGGCGCGATGCCGACAGTTACCAGGGTGAAGACCTGTCCTTCCGTGCCTATTTCCAGAATGCCGTGCGCGGCCAGCCCGGCCGGTTCTACGGCATCGGCAGCACCAACGGCGAACCCGGCTATTACCTGGCCCATGGTCTGGAAGAGCACGGCAAGATCATCGGCGTCGCCGTGGTCAAGGTACGCCTGGAAGCGCTGGAAGAGCGCTGGCAGCGGGCGCGCCTGGAGGCCTTCGTCAGTGACGAGAATGGCATCATCATTCTCTCCAGCGACCCGGCCCGTCGCCTCAAGTCCGTGCGGCCATTGAGCGATGACACCAAGGACCGCCTTGCCCACAGCCTGCAATACTACTGGGCGACGCTCAACGAGCTGGAACCACTGGCCCGCGAGCGCCTCAACGAAGGCACCGAGAAGTTGACCTTCCCGGCCAACAGCGAAGTGGTGGCCGACGAGCATGAGGTCAGCTACCTGGCCCAGACCCGCCCGCTGAACGACACCCCCTGGAATTTCACCCTGCTCACCCCGCTGAACGACCTGCGCCGGGCCGCCATCAACCAGGGCATCCTGGTGGCCGTAGCCTTTGCGCTGGTGGCATTCCTGCTGATTGCCTGGAACGAGCGCCGCAAGGTGATTGCCACCCGCCTCGCCGCCCGGGAAGCCCTGCAGGAAGCCAATAACCAGCTGGAGCGACGGATTGCCGAACGCACCACCGACCTGCGGGCCAGCAACGAGCGGCTCAAGAGCCAGATTCGCGAGCGGCGCCAGGCCGAGGAAACCTTGCGCCGGGCCCAGGACGAACTGGTGCAGGCCGGCAAACTCGCGGCCATCGGCCAGATGTCCACCAGCATCGCCCATGAATTGAACCAGCCACTGGCCGCCCTGCGTACCCTGTCGGGCAACACCGTGCGCTTCCTTGAGCGTGGGGCGCTGGACACCGCCAGTGCCAACCTCAAGACCATCAACGAACTGATCGACCGCATGGGTCGCATCACCGCCAGCCTGCGCTCCTTTGCCCGGCGTGGCGATGACCAGGGCGAAGCCAATCTGGGCAAGGCCGTGGACGCTACGTTCCAGATCCTCGGCAGTCGCCTGGAGACCCTGCCGCTGACGGTGCACCGCCACTTCAGCAGCGCGCAGTTGCAGATCGACCAGACACGCCTGGAGCAGATCCTGGTCAACCTGATGGGCAACGCCCTGGACGCGATGCAGGCGCAACCGGCCCCCGAACTGTGGCTGGAAGGCGACATCGCCGACGGCAAATATCGCCTGCGGGTACGCGATAACGGCCACGGGATTGATCCCGAGACCCGCAAGCATTTGTTCGAACCGTTCTTTACCACCAAACCCGGCGAACAAGGCCTGGGCCTCGGCCTGACGCTGTCGGCCAGCCTCGCGGCGGCGACCGGCGGCAACCTCGCCGTCGAGCATCCGGCCAGCGGTGGTACTGCCTTTGTCCTGAGTTTGCCGCTGGCAAGCCCTCAACAAGTCGAGTCGAAATGAACGCAGAAAAAACCACCGACCTGACCGTCCTGATCGTCGAAGACGACCCCCATGTATTGCTCGGCTGCCAGCAAGCCCTGGCCCTGGAAGACATTCCCAGCGTGGGCGTGGGCAGTGCCGAAGAAGCCCTGACCCTCGTCGGTGAAAACTTCGCCGGCATCGTCATCAGCGATATTCGCCTGCCGGGCATCGACGGCCTGGAGTTGCTGACCCGGCTCAAGGCCCTGGATAAAAGCCTGCCGGTGGTGCTGATCACCGGCCACGGCGATATCTCCATGGCCGTGGGCGCGATGCGCAACGGCGCCTATGACTTCATGGAGAAACCCTTCTCTCCCGAGCGCCTGGTGGACGTAGCCCGCCGCGCCCTGGAACAACGCGGTTTGGCCCGGGAAGTCTGGTCGCTGCGCCGGCAACTGGCCGAGCGCGATTCGCTGGAAGGCCGGATCATCGGTCGCTCCCCGGCCATGCAGAACCTGCGGGAATTGATCGCCAACGTCGCCGACACCTCGGCCAACGTGTTGATCGAGGGCGAGACCGGCACCGGCAAGGAATTGGTCGCGCGCTGCCTGCACGATTTCAGCCGGCGCCACTCCCACCAGTTCGTCGCCTTGAACTGCGGCGGCCTGCCGGAGAACCTGTTCGAAAGCGAAATCTTCGGCCACGAAGCCAACGCGTTCACCGGCGCCGGCAAGCGCCGCATCGGCAAGATCGAACACGCCCACGAAGGCACGCTGTTCCTCGACGAAGTGGAAAGCATGCCGATGAACCTGCAGATCAAGCTGCTGCGGGTGTTGCAGGAACGCACCCTGGAACGCCTGGGCTCGAACCAGAGCGTGGCGGTGGATTGCCGGGTGATCGCCGCGACCAAGTCCGACCTCGACGACCTGAGCCGCGCCAACCAGTTTCGCAGCGACCTGTACTACCGCCTCAACGTGGTGACCCTGGAACTGCCGCCGCTGCGTGAACGCCGCGAAGACATCCTGCAGTTGTTCGAACACTTCCTGCAGCAGTCGTCGCTGCGTTTCGACCGCACCGCGCCGGACCTCGACAACCAGACCCTGTCCAGCCTGATGAGCCATGACTGGCCGGGCAACGTGCGTGAACTGCGCAACGTGGCCGAGCGGTTTGCCCTCGGTTTGCCGGCGTTCAAGAAGAGCGGCGCCAGCAGCGGCAACCATGGGCTGGCCTTTACCGAAGCGGTGGAGGCGTTCGAGCGCAACCTGCTCAACGATGCCTTGCAACGCAGCGGCGGCAACCTGACCCAGGCCAGCCAGGAACTGGGGATGGCCAAGACCACGTTGTTCGATAAGGTCAAGAAGTACGGGCTGAGCCACTAGGAGCGCATTGTGGATTTATTGTTGAAGGCGGCATTGGGTGCGGGGGTGGTGTTGATTCTGGCGGCGCTGGCCAAGACCAAGAACTACTACATTGCAGGGTTGGTGCCGCTGTTTCCGACGTTCGCGTTGATTGCGCATTACATTGTCGGCAAGGGTCGGTCGGTGGAGGATTTGAAGACCACCATCGTGTTCGGGATGTGGTCGATCATTCCGTACTTTGTGTACCTGGCGACGTTGTATGTGATGGTTGACCGGATGCGTCTGGAGGCTTCGCTGGCGGTGGCGGCGGTGGCGTGGTTGATGGCGGCTACGATTTTGGTCAGCGTGTGGGTCCGGGTACACGCCTGACATACACCTATCAAAGATGCGGAGCCGGGTGGGTGTGTATATCCGTTATTTAGGTAACGGCCGCTATTGGTTCCGCTC